>JAQYWL010000030.1 GCA_030145035.1 Desulfobacteria bacterium
ATTATTCCATCATTCCAGATCAATGGCACAGAAAACTGCCACCGAAAGATAAATGATTACAACCGGTTGTAGAATTTCCGAGACGTTACAACGCCCTGGTGTCCTCTAGGATCTTTCCGTCCACCATCTGTACTTTCCGTAGGGCCCGGCTGCCCAGATCAGGATCGTGGGTTACCAGGATCAGAGTCATCCCCTTTTTATAGAGATCTTCCAGGCTTTGAATGACATCTTTACCCGAGTTGCGATCCAGGTTGCCGGTGGGTTCGTCCGCAAGAATAACATTCGGTTGCATGATGGTAGCGCGCGCAATGGCAACGCGCTGACGCTGTCCGCCCGACAACTGGTCCGGACGGTGTTTTGCGCGGTCGCCGAGGCCAAGAGCGGACAAGGCCGCCTGAACGCGGGACTGGCGTTCCGCCATATCCACGCCAGCCAGGATCAGCGGCAATTCCACATTTTCAGCGGCGGTGAGGCGCGGTACCAGGTGGAAAAACTGAAACACAAAACCGATCTTGTGACGACGCACAGATGCCTGCTGGTCATCGGTCAGATCGGTTGCGTCCACGTCCTCTAAACGATAGACGCCCCTGTCCGGTCTGTCCAGAAGACCAATGATATTGAGCAGGGTCGATTTTCCCGAGCCGGAAGGACCCATGATGGCGATGTATTCTCCGGCATGGACCGTCAGGTTCACGTTGCTGAGCGCGTGAACCGCTTCGTCTCCCACCTGAAATATCCTTTCGATGCCGGCTAAGTAAATCATGGCTCCTCTTTGGCGACTACCGTGTGTGCCCCGTCTTTCACACCGGGCTGATCCGCGTTAACTACCACCAGTTCATCCGCCCTTAGACCGGAAATCACTTCCGTATAGTCCCAGTTCGAGATGCCGCTTTTGAAGATACGTTCCTTAATCACTTTTTTGTCGGGCAGATAAACAAAGACGCGTTTTCCGTCCAGCACAGCCTCTGTCGGTGTGCGAAGCGTGTCGCGGCGAACGTCTAAAATGATCTCTACATCTGCGCTGTAACCGGCCAGCAGTTGGCGGATGTCCTCCGGGTTCGTAAACTCCACCTCCACATCTACTGTACGGGCCTGCTTCTCGCGGTCCAGCACATAGGGGGCAATCCGACGGACCTTTCCATCAAAGCGGCGATCACCAAAGGCATCCAGGCTCACCCGAGCCCTCATGCCTGATGCAATCTCGGGGGCATCGACCTCATCAATGGGCGCGGTTATGTAAAAGCAGGCATTGTCAATCAGGTCCACGGCCGGCGGAGTTGCGATGCCCGGAGGCGACGGTGTAAGGTATTCATTCAGCTCGCCGTTGATTTCTGCGATCACCCCGTCAAAAGGGGCGGTCAGGCGGGTCCGTGCCAGATTTGCTCTGGCGACGTCGACGCGGGCTTCGCTCATAAGGGCGGATGCCTTTGCCGCTTCCCAATCAGCTCTTAGGGCCTTGGCCTCGGTGACTGCCCTGTCGGCCTTTTCTTCCGAAAGAGCCCCGGTTTTTCGAAGTTTTACCAGACGGTTCGCTTCCCGCTGGGCCACATCGGCTTTCAGGCCTGCCGCCCTGGCGTGTGCTTTCGCAGCATCGGCTTCGCGTTGCACCAATCTGGCTTCTGCCACCAGGTCCTTATTCCAGAGCTCGAGCAGAAGCTGTCCGGCCTTTACTGTGTCCCCTTCACGGATCGGCAGCTTTGCAATCTGACCGCCTATAGCCGGAGAAAGCTTGGCCCGACGGCAGGCTTTTACAGTTCCCGCACGGGTGTTGGCTACAGTTCGTTCCACTGTGCCACGCTCCACGGGTTTGACCACTACTTCGATGGGCCCAGGTCTGGTATAGTGCCATATTAAAACGCTTGCAGCTCCAATAACCAGCACCACAATAATCCAACGGATATGTCGGCGGTTCATCAACTCACCCCTTACGACCTTTTAAGAAATTCCACCCGCTCTAAGCTTTATCGCCTATTTGAGCTTCTTTCTGATCTCCTCCCAGTCTTTCACCCACTCTGCATCCTCTACCGCCTTGAAGCTGAAGGCGAGGGGCTTGTGTTTCCTGGCAGACTCGATCACCTTAGGGCCTGCAACTATGGCCTTAACCCTCAAATCCTTTTGAGCAATCTCATCAAATATTGCTCCTCGTCTCCAGGGAACTACAGGCAATTCTGCGAATTCATTTTCTTTTAGCCATGCACGGATAGCTCTTACACTGAAAAAACCTCTTTGAAGAAGCACAACAGGAAATCTTTTGTGCAGCTCTTTTATTACCTTCTGGCTCTCTTGTCTTGGCTTCCTTGAGAATGGGCCTTCTAACAGGCAGCCCACAATATCAACAAAGACAATACTCGATCCTCTTTTTAAAGAAAGAAGTAATCCGGTATCTTCGTCCCCACCTGAACTCACCCTTATTTGATGCAGGCCCGTTTTTGCCGGGATAAATGCTTTGAACGCAACGCCGTCGCCGCCTGAAAGGGTCTTACCAATAGACTCCCTGTCAACAAAGAACTCCACAAGTTCACCACCTTTGCTGAAGAGTTTTCCCCTTGTCTCAGCTCTGAGCATAACCTTCTGGCCTTTCAGTGCAACCATGTCATCGACGATGACACGTGATAGTGCACTGGCCGGAAAGATGCAGAACAGAACGGCAAAACAGATAAGGCAAGGTGAAATAACCCACTCGATTACATGGGCCTTGACACTCAACCTCATTTCTCCTATACTCGCGTACAAAAAGCGAGTTCTTCAATTCAATCAAAATGAATGATAACAGGTTCGTCAGACCAATAAGCAACCTTGATTATCTGGAAGAATTGCTCAATGAGGGATATATTATTAAAGGTCCGAGAAAAGATCCCTCAAGAGATTTGACTTCATTCAAGGCATTCCTGAAAAAGGGAAAGGAATTTGCCCCCGAAGATTGGCTATCAAGTATGGGATACGAGTTTGTGGAACCAAGTACATTTACCAAAGGTCATCGAATTGCATATAAGATAATCGATGAATTTCCTGACCAACGATTCAACTCAAATTACAGCCTGGTTAAAGGGAAGAAAGAAATACCTCTATATCTAAAGACAGAGGTGCCGGAGTAGGTCAGGCTAGAATGGAAACGCTGCTCACCTTCTTACGACAGACCTGAGCAAAGTCTTCCGGATAATGATTAACAATCCAGCGCTGTTGAAATTCGCTAAAGCTGCCTGGAGACCGGGGATGTTTTGGAAGAAAGCAGTAGAGGAGGCGCTGATCACCGTCCGGATTGTCAAATCTCTTGGATATTTCAAAAGCAGTAATTATCTCTGCTCCCAGATCCTCTAACACCTTCATAGTGATCAGTATGGCACGATCCAGAGAATAGCGGGTTTTGGTATCTGCCTCCATGATGTTCCCACATCTTCCCTTCGTCATAATCTGAACTTCTCCCTGGGACCGCTGGGCTTTAGGGATAAAGGTGATTATATTCTCATCTTCGTAAAAAATCAGGTCCCTTTCTTTATCTACTCGGTCATCCAGCCTCCTATTATTCCGAATCGCTTTAAGGTATGTCTCAAAGAAATCCCGGTTGGTGTTGTCCTTGTACTCCTTCGCGAATTGAGCTACAAGATCGCCTTGCGTATAAGTGCTAATCGTGAACTCACTCAATTCGTTCTTTCCTCCTTTAAATCGAGGCACGCGCGGAGGGACGAGAGCATACTGCTGGTGTGTTTGTTGGTGCGAGGCATTCAGTCGGTAGCCCGAAGGGGACAAGTCAAAACCGAAGTTTTGGCCCCAAATCGTGGCATTGAACGGTAGGTCATCGCCCCGTTTGTTGCGCTGTTCTATTTCACCAATCAGAGACACTCGTAAATCTTCCAATTCATTCCCTGTCAACGATCGCCTCTCAGCCGACACGGTCATGCCTATCTCTTTTGCGAGCTGGACGTATGTCCTTTGGTAATAAAGGTGGCGAAGGCCGATCATATCAACTTCTGTGAGGGACCCAATCCTATAGCGGATAGCGTCTTGGGCCATGTTTGCTGTATAATGACCCCAGGGAATATAGCTGTTTTCTCGCAGGTATTCCCAAATGTGTGTCTCCCCCCTGGCATATTCGCCCACAATTGGACTTTTCCCTTGCACTCCTGGAATCAGAACCATCTGCTGTTTGAATGCATCCGGGAGAAATGCATTGTTAGACACCAGATCAAAAAGATGTCGGTCTAAAATGGCCGGGCGCATCTTCCCCTCTTTGGTCTTTTCGTAGATCATGCCAGAGGGTAAGCGACTTTTCTCGTCATAGGTGAATCGACATGATCGTTCGGCCAGCTTTACAAGGACGTTGGGATCAGTGGATGTTTTCGCTAAGGCCAGAAGGGAAGCTTGTCGTTGACGTTCAATAGGGCCTTCATCTATATCTTCCAATAGGTTGGTTGACACAAGGTCAGAAGACTGTTTCTTTTCCCTCTTGAAGGGATTACAATCATCTGCTCTGCGGTCAGCCTTTGATTTGAGAATAAAAGTGGCCCCCACGAAAGGAAAGGCATTCGGAATCTCGAAGATCCAGGTTGAAGAGGTAATATGTACACTCTTTTCAGGGAAGTTGTCCGCATTATTGATTGTTGCCTGTTCCACGGTATTTCCTAAGGATACGATATAATCATTTTCCCGCAGGTTAAAAGCGGTGAACTGCGGTTTGTGGATACCGTATATGAACTCACCCGAGGATGCGACGCAGGTTCCAGGAAAGCTTTTGATCATGCTGCTTCCTTTCTAAGGCTGAACCAGCCTCGATTTTCGTCTCCCATGGTCAAATATCAATCAATTTGATTTTGTCAGGGATTGGCTGAAAAATCAAACCTTATTAATCAATTGATAGAATCCCTTTAAAATTGTTATTGATCCTCCTTTCACGTTTGCCAGGTTACTATTGCGATCAGTTCATGACCTTCAGGACACTCAAAACCCTCTCCGCCAAACATGGGGGTATTTTGTTTTGTTCCGAATAACCTTCTTATCACACCTCCTTCTAATTCCGGTTTTAACGAAAATGGGCTCCCTCCATGTCCCACAACGGTTGGTTTGAGTTCACTGAGTTGATAGGTTTTATTGCACGGTTTACATTTGATCAAACCTTTACCGGCCTCCACTAGATCCAGGGCGATGTAACCAAAATGATTGAATTTTTCCGCGTTTAGGATCAGGTCGTCGGATGATGATCCTAATGAATTCAATATTTCAATAGCTTCCTCAATCTTGTGGTCTGATGCAAGATGGTTGATGCGGTCTTGAACATCGGATAGATCAAACTCAAAGACCCCATTTTCGGTTTCATAGGTCACAGTCCTCATGGTACCTCCTTTCTGGTTCTTAAAATAGGTTGCCTATCACCGTATGGATAGTCCAACCGTATATAATGGTATATATGGACAATCTGTATTATACCAGAATCATAAGGGAATTTGCAAGCAGTCGAAGCGGGGAAGGATACAACAGCCGGTTCTTTCCATGAAACACCTGTGCTGGACAAAAAGACAACCTATGAAAATCATTGACGTAAGAACGGATTTGGACTATTCAGGTCTTCTATGACCAAAGAGAAGTTGATCGAGATCATCCAACGGTTGTTAAAGACTGAGATCGATCTGAGTTTCCTGTTACAACTGAAGAAAAGCGAGCTTGAGACGATGGTCGCGTGCGTCAGGGATCGTGTTGAGCAAGTTGGCAAGCCCTGAGGTCTTAACCGTGGAGCTTACTGCAATCAATAATAACAACCCGTCCGCTGGAATTCATGAAAGTTGTTTTTCACAATGGCGATAGCTCTTCTTGCGTTGCGTGGGGAAGGGCTGATAAGCGCGGCCCTTGTCCTTGATATTGCTCTTCATTTTGGGGATGGAACGGTAAATATCCATAACCCATCCGAACGGAGCCGAGAGGAATACGTTCAGCAGGTTGGACATATCTTGTCAGGTGTTCAAGTTGATCTGATCGGGATTTCTGCTGGTTTCGACAATCACATCGACGATTGGGGTGGACTTCTTGAGACCGAAGATTATTTCGCCATTGGGACGATGGTCCACCAGACTTCCCGTGCCTCTGGAGGTGGCTGCTTTACCCCGTGATGTTTTCATTGACATGTAGCCACGGACGGAATATTGTTAATTTATCGGTCCAACTATCGCCTTGCCCTTCATCCCTTATCATGTGAAGGACCCGGATCGAGTGCGGAAATCAGGATCCCTATTTTGGAACCCGCTTCAATCCCATCTTTTGCCTAGAGATGCGATTCTGCAGCTTTTTCCAGAGTAACACCTGAGAGCTGTACGAAAGAAGAAAAAAGGAGGATAATCGCCATGGCAGAAGGAATCGTGAAGTGGTTCAGTGACCAAAAGGGATTCGGTTTCATTCAGCGGGATGGGGACACGGACGTGTTTGTCCATCACTCCGCCATTAGCGGGTCTGGATTCAAGACACTTGCTGAGGGCGACCAGGTGACTTTTGACGTAGAACAGGGCACCAAAGGGCCTTCAGCAACAAACGTCGTCAGGCTCTAGTCCAGGAGTGTCGATCATCATAGGCACTTCGTCAACGTGAGGCGAAGTGCCTTATTTGTTATTCTTGTTTTTTTCCTCTTATAGCTGTCCCCCGGATAA
>JAQYWL010000191.1 GCA_030145035.1 Desulfobacteria bacterium
GTAAAAGAGACCCACCGACACCGGATCAAGGGGGTCCTTCACGACAAGTCGGCAAGCGGGGCTACCATCTTTGTGGAGCCACTCGAAACACTTGAGCTGAACAACCGGATTCGTCGCCTTGAAGCAGATGAGCGCCACGAAATAGAAAGGGTCCTCCGCAGGCTCACCGACCTTGTTCGCGCGAACCGCACCGACCTTGAACAGAACCTTGAAGTACTGGTCTGCCTGGATTGCGTTCATGCCATGGCCCTGACCTCCAGAGAGCTGAATCAACACGAACCAGCCCTCAACACCCATGGTTTACTCAAAATCAAGGAGGGACGACATCCATTGCTCACATTGAGGAAGGATACGGTATCTCCCGTGGTCCCTCTGGATCTTTCAATCGGTGAGGGTTTCAACACACTGGTAATCACCGGGCCCAATGCCGGCGGAAAGACCGTGGCACTCAAGACCGTGGGGCTCCTATCTCTGATGGTCTCCTGCGGACTTCATATCCCGGCAGATCCGGATTCACGGATGCCTGTCTTCAACCGGATCTTTGCGCATGTGGGAGACGCCCAGTCGATTGAGATGGATCTTTCAACCTTTTCTGCCCATCTTAAAGGGATCAAGGCGATCGTGGATGAAGCGGCCTCCGGAGACCTGGTGCTCATTGATGAGATCGGAACCGGCACGGACCCGCAGGAAGGGGCAGCCCTTGCCATGGCGGTGACAGAGGTGCTTACCAGCAGAGGTGTCTTGACCCTCGTTACAACCCATCAAGGGGCTTTGAAGGCCTTTGCCCATCAAACGCCCGGTGTTGCAAACGGATCAATGGCCTTTGACAGCAAAACCCTCACCCCTACCTATAAGTTCCGTCCCGATATCCCCGGTTCCAGCTATGCCCTTGAGATCGCAAAGCGTATGGGACTCACGGACACCATCATCACACGCTCCAGATCTCTGATGGGTCGCCAGGTCCATCGATTAGAGGACCTGATCTTACAGCTCCAGGATCGGATCGAACAGAATGAGCAATTGGAGAGGGGCCTGGAGGCCGAAAGGCTCGTTCTTGAGGGATTGGCTAAACGGTACCAGGAAAAAAACGATCATCTTGCGCAGGAAGCGAGGCAATTACGCCGCAAGGCGGCCGAGGAGGCGAGCGCTATTATAAAGCAGGCTAATGCCGCCGTGGAAAAGGCGATACGAACCGTACGGGAAAAGAGCGCCACTCGCCAGGCCATCCATGAAGCCAGGGCCCTTATCCGGGAGGAAAAAGAGACCCTGAGAAAGGAGCTTGAGGCCACCTCATTTGATGGAGAATCTCGGCAGGAAGATCAAATCCCAGGCGAGATCCGAGCCGGAAACCGTGTCTACTGGACACGTGGTGGCGTGGTGGTGAGTGTGCTGTCTGCTGAAGACGCGACCGGTCACGTCCTGATCGCCAGCGGCAACCTCAAGGCGCGTGTACCCAAAGCGGAACTGGCCCGGGCAAAAGGCCCGGAGAAAGCCACTCCCGGTCTCCATTCACATGTCGCTGTCCCTTTCCCGGACGAGGTACGCACCGAAATCGATATCCGGGGAATACAAGTGGATGAGGCATTGGGGGCTGTAGACAAATTCGTGAACGATGCCCTGCTGGCAGGCTTAAAGGAGGTTCGGATCATCCATGGTGTGGGGACGGGCGCACTGCGTAACAGCGTCATACCATTCTTGAAGGAGCACCCTCTGGTCCAGGCGACCCTCCCAGGAGGTCTCCATCAGGAAAACCTCGGTGTTACTATTGCAAAAATTGCTGCAAGATAAGACTTATGAAATAATCCAAAATCGAAAGGAATTAGCCCTATGCAAGAAGGCTCCGATTGCCTCCCTGCTTTTTTGCTTTATACATGGCCTGATCGGCCCTTTTTACGAACTCCGATAGATCCTCACCCGGGTGGTATTCAACAATCCCTGCACTCAGTGTGGTATTGATACTGCCGTCCGGCACGCGATATGAGCAAGCAGCCGGAAAAAGCGCCCTGATTCTTTCGGCTACTTTCCCGGCCTCGTTCGCTCTGGTCTCGGGCAGAACAACTATAAACTCATCACCACCATACCGGTAAGCCGTGTCACTTTTCCGCAGACACTCCCGAATCACCTCACCCAGCTTGATCAAAATCTGGTCTCCCTCCAGATGACCGTATGTATCATTGTACTGTTTGAACCGATCCACATCCATGAGCAAAAGCGACAGCGAACTCTTATAGCGCAATGCTCGATCTATCTCAAACTGCAACTGAGTGTAAAAGTGCCTCATATTATAGAGCTTGGTCAGGTCATCCGTGATGGTCAATTCCCTGAGCCGCTTCTCCATCTGCCGTCGCTGGGCAATAAGGGCACGCTCTCTCAGCACCCGATTTAGTCTAACAACCAACTCCTGGAGTCTTATAGGCTTGAGTATGAACTCGCTTGCCCCTTTCTCAATGGCCTCTTCATACTGGAAGTCTTTTCCATAACCCGTGATGATGATCACGTCCGTGTCATACTTTTTCTTCACAATCTCTGTTAATTCAAACCCGTCCAGGCCAGGCATTCTGATATCGGATATAACGAGATCCACGTGCTTTTCCTCTAAGAATCTTAAGGCTTCCTCGCCGCTTGCCGCGGCCCAGCAAGCATATCCGGCATGCCGGATCGCTTGTCGCATGCTCTCCCTGATGCCCTCGTCGTCGTCCACAACCAGGATGCGGGCTCGATTCTGGCCGTTTTGGCCCTTTGCATCAATGTCGCTATTTACATCCATTTGAACCAAAGCTCTAATACCTAACCCGGGCGAGCCGGAACCCCAAAAAACACGAATCTCACTATTGAGCACCTAACGAAAAATTGGCGGAGAGAGAGGGATTCGAACCCTCGGTAGAAGTTTCCTCCTACACTCGCTTAGCAGGCGAGCGCCTTCAGCCAGCTCGGCCATCTCTCCGGGATTCCGCGTTAAATTTCATGGCGGAGGGAGTAGGATTCGAACCCACGTCCCGTTTCCGGGAAACGGTTTTCAAGACCGCCGCCTTCAACCACTCGGCCATCCCTCCTTGTAACAATATCAAATAGTTATGATATCCCCTCTTTTGCTACTTTCCGATGTGGTGTGAAAATTGGTGTGACTTCGTCCAAAAATTTGACCGCTTCCAGTTCATGTTTGGGTGCAGGCTCCTATGATGTCATGGCCACTTTGAACGTATTGTATTTCATTATATCCATAATTGTTTTCAGGTCAACACCTTTCGGGCTTGGTTCTAACTTCGGCTATCCACACATCTCGTAGGTTGGGTTGAGCCCGTTTACCCATTACGTTGGGTTTCGTACCTCCCCGCCTGCCAACGCCAAGTGTGATACGTGGACACCGCACTCGTCTACCTGGCAATGGCGGGCAGGAACCCAACCTACGATGTATGAGAATCCTGCTTTCCTTGAAAACAGAAGGGCGAAACCCAACATAGTGGCCGAA
>JAQYWL010000187.1 GCA_030145035.1 Desulfobacteria bacterium
CGAGCCCCCATACGCATGAGGACGTAGGTTCCTAACGCCGAGATTAGCGTGACAAAAATTCTGAGCCCACACACACATGAGGATCTATGGGCCACAATACCCGTCACCCCGAGAAGAATTACTGAGCTCACACACACATGAAAACGTAGGGGCGGGGTTTATCCCCGCCCGTGCCCACTGCCCACTGTAAGTGGAATTCTCTCAAAAAAAGATTGACCGGAGAGAGCCTTTGTGCTAACAGGCCGAGGCAATTTTGGTTGAATGGGGAAAACAAGGGAGGAGGAATTTTTATGCGTACACAAAAAGCTCTATTAGTTGGCACGGTAACCATTGCACTGGTTTTTCTCGTTTCACTTGCCTTTGCCGGTCACGGAGGCGGGAAGGCCCACGAGGCGGTCCATATTGAAGGCGGAGAGTATGTGAGCATTGCGGGCTCGATACTCGATTCACACGACGAACCGATTGCAGAAGCGATGATCGAGGTGCGTTTGAACGGCCATGCGGTAGCCCATGTTGAAACGGGGCGTAATGGCCATTACATGGCCGAGTTTATGGTCGAGAAGGATGCCATGGAAACTGCCTCGTTTGAGATGGAGGTTCGCAAGGCGAGCTTTGGGGCCAAGACCGTGGACTTTGCGGGGAGTGAATTTGCCAAAAAAGGAGATCACTATTATCTTATTGAGAAGATTGCCCTCGACCGGGTCCTGGGTCCGGCCTTCTGGATCTCAACGGTTGTCTTTATCATCGCATACGCCCTGATCGCCTTTGAGCTCCTGCATCGTACCATTGCCGCCATGCTGGGTGCGGCTTTCATGCTGGTCCTCTCATACACGATTGGCACGATCAATCCCGAATTTCGCATCTTCTCCTTTGAGTTCGCCATCCATGCCATTGATATGAACGTCGTCTTTCTCTTGATGGGCATGATGATCATTGTTGGTGTTTTGAAAAATACCGGAGTCTTTCAGTGGTGTGCCTATATATCGTACAAGGTGGCCAAAGGGAAAGTCTTTCTCCTTACCGTCATCTTAATGATCTTTACAGCGGTCTCTTCGGCCTTTCTGGATAATGTGACCACCATGCTGCTGTTGACGGGCGTGGCCATTGAGATAGCCGTCTCCTGTAGTCTCAACCCGCTCTATCTATTGATCCCATTGGTCCTGGCCTCCAATGTGGGGGGCACATCCACCCTGATTGGCGACCCGCCCAATATCATGATCGGCTCCTATTGTGGTCTCACCTTTATGGACTTTGTGATTGCCCTGGCCCTTCTGTGTTGTGTCGGCATGCTCGTCATGTTTGTTTATACGAAGCTGGTCTGGGGCAAAGATTATGCCAAGGCTCAGGCTTCGGTAGCCAACGTGGAAGAGTTTACCGCGGAGCTGAAGGAGAAATACAAGATCTATGATCCGACCTTGCTCACATACGGCCTGCTTATTTTAGGTTTTACCGTGTTCCTCTTCCTTTCTCACGGGTACTGGCACATGGAGGTGAGTATTGCGGCCCTGACCGGCGCAAGCGTCCTCTTTACTGTGGGCATACTGACCAAAAAGGTAGATATGATCCATCTGATAGAAAAGGATATTGAGTGGCCCACCCTGATGTTCTTTATCTTCCTGTTCGTTCTCGTTGGTGCGGTGGAGGAAGCCGGGCTCCTTGCCCTTATTGCCGACTGGATCCTGGAACTGTCCAAAGGAAACTTCTTAATGGCCATGACCTTGATCCTCTGGGTAGCAGCCATCATGTCAGCCTTTGTTGACAACATCCCCTTTACGGCCACCATGCTCCCTATTGTAGCCTATCTTACCAAGGTTATTCCTGGCTCTGAAAACACGCTGTGGTGGGCACTGGCCGTGGGGGCCTGTTTCGGGGGCAACGGGACCATCATCGGTGCTTCAGCGAACGTGGTCACCATGGGTATTGCCGAGTCCAAGGGATATAAGATATCCTTTATCGGGTTCATGAAAACAGCCTTTCCGTACATGATTCTAAGTATTGCAATAGCCCAGGCCTGGATTATGATCTTCAGGCCTACGTAGAAGCTTTCGGCAGGTAAGCTTAACCCCAAAAAGCCCCAACTGTTCTAAGCAGTTGGGGCTTTTTTCATGTCTCAAATGACCTGATGTGCGGAAGTCAAGGTCGCTTCTACGGGCCGCCCAGCCCTTTTATCTTTTTGAGGTGTTCCTGTTTGCCAAGAATAATAAGCCTGTCGGTTGCTTTGATGGGCTGGCTGGGAGAGACAACCATATTGATTACGTCTTTCACAGTGTCTTGTATGCCGATAATCTGGAGCTGATATTTCTTTCTCAAATCAAGATCACTCAAAGACTTTCCTACAAAGTCCCTGGGTGGAATGACCTCCATGATGGAAAAAGCATTCGTTAGAGGGAGATAATCCAGGACATTCGGCGTAGTGATGCTTTGTGCTAATTTGACCGCCATCTCCCTTTCAGGGAATATGATCTGGGTAGCGCCTACTTTTTCCAGGATCTTCTTGTGGTCATCATTGATCGCCTTGACGATGATATGCTTCACCCCAAGCTCTTTAAGATACATGGTTGCCAGGATGCTTCCCGAGAGGTTGTTCCCCATGCTGACAATGGTCGTCTCAACCGTTGAAAGCCCGAGATTCGCCAACACCTCTTTGTCAGTACAGTCGGCAACGACCGACGTGGAGGAAAACTCCTGGCTTTTCTGAACGAGATCATCTGTCTCGTCAACAACCAACACGTCGTGTCCGCGAGCATACAGTTCCTTGGCAACGTTCATCCCGAAGTTACCCAGGCCTATAACCGCAATCTTCATGTGACTCTCCTGATGAATTTAGTTACTGCTTGACCGAAAACCTCTGTTTTTTCCGTCAAAAATTCGAAATCCGAAACAATGACAGAAATAAAAATGCTCCAATGACAAAAACATGGAATTTTCAATCTATTAGTTTTGGTCATTTGGTCATTCGGTATTCGAATTTGTTTCGGACCCGCCTGCCATCGCCACGTACTTCATGCAGCTTACATGCTAGCATCTCTGGCAATGGCGGGCAGGTTTCGATATTCGATATTCGGATTTAAAAGTCACTTACAATAGGTTGCCGAACATAAAGAAAATGTCGTGCCAGAAAAAACACGAATTTCACAACTTAGGAACTAGTATCGTTTCAAGAACCGTTCCTTGGGTTGTGCAGGTTCAGTGC
>JAQYWL010000133.1 GCA_030145035.1 Desulfobacteria bacterium
TGAAATGGGTAAGTCTTCTGTGTCTTGCGCTATCTCTTTCGCAAAATCGGACCATTTGTCAAGAGGAAAGATTTGACCCCAAGCTCCCTCTAACGCAGCGCAGCTCATGACCTCTGCTCTCTGCTCTTTGCCCTTTGCTCTCCGCCCTCTGCCCTCTGTCTTCCCCGCCCGCCTCGCCTGAGCGAGCAGGCCCGTCCGCCATCGGCTTCGCCTCAGGCGAATGCCGGGCGGGCTCGCGATGGCGGGCAGGTGCCCTCTGTCTTCTGATCTCTGACATCTGGTTCTTCACTATCCTGTCAAATGTTGAGACCCCAATGGTTTTTTTCTTCATTCCCACTTGACACCATTCCCACATTTGGTTATGGTTATAATAGTATATGGAAATGGAGGTTCCGCCCATGGATGTGATCAGCTTGACCATCGACTCCAAGAAACGCATTTCTCTAACCAAACTTCTCCCTCCCGGAAACATCCGTTCCGTTCGAGCCTACAGGGATGGTAATCGAATTGTACTCGAACCCATGATGGAGGTTCCGGTCGAGGAGGCTTGGCTTTTTGAAAATAGGGACTCCTTCAAGAAAGTCCTCACCGGGCTTTCTCAGAAGGGATCTGTCAAGCGCGGATCTTTTGCCAAGTACGCCAAATAGCGACCGATGCACGAACTGATTTTCACACCCCAAGCCGACGCCGACCTTCGGGAGATTGAAAACAACCCCTCGCAAAAGGATATCCTAAAAGCCGTCAGGAAATGCCTGGGGTTTCTTGAAACCAACCTGCGGCATCCCTCTCTGAACACGCACGAATTTCGATCCCTCAAAGGGCCTAACGGAGAAAAGGTCTTCGAGGCATATGCCCAGCAGAAAACACCTGGCGCCTACCGGGTCTTCTGGTATTATGGCCCTGAGAGACGAATGATTACGATCGTCGCCATAGCACCTCATCCCTGACAAGCTCATAAAGCCACTTCCTCGCAGTGACTAAAAAAAGAACCGTCCCCTCCAGGGGATTTTGTGTCTTTTTGTCAAGAGTGTAGACGCGACCCCTCTGGTTTCTACGCCTCGGAGAGATTTGGGTGGCACATCGTCCCCCGCAGGCAGGCGGGTTGGACTTCATCACTTTCGTCCGGTAAGTGATGAAAAAGAAAATCCATGAAATCCGGTAAATCCTGTCGGATAAAAGTCTATCGCTATTGAAGGCCAAATCCTCCGACGGGGCAGGGCTTGACGTCTATGGTTAGGGTATCTGTGGCAGAATTGGTTGCTGCATCTTTGGCGGTTACTGTTATGGTATTGTCGTCACCGCTCCACGACCAGCATCTGTTCTTTTACAAACTAAAGTGCCGTCATTGTGGTTTACGGGGTAGGTGCCGTCAGTCCTGTAGCGAATCTATACCGCTTAGAGACGTGATTTGAGGGCCAAAATTGCCGTTCTAAGCCTAAGAGAAGAGGCTCTTTTTCGGAGCTTCCTTTGCAATATAAAGCAGTTAGCTAGGTCCCACCCCCGAAGCGACCGACCCCCATGTCAGTGCCGTTAGCCGGTTATACCCGCCGGTTGACTAATTCACCTTTCTGTGTTATTTTGAATTAATTTTGCAAAGGAGGTGATTAGAATGAGTCAAGTAATGTTAAAGTCGCCACGTGGAGAAGCAATAGAACCTTTGGTTGTTGCTGCCCTAGAAGCGGAAAAAAATGAGATACTGACTGCTATTATGAAAACCAAGCAAAAATTGTCCATTTTCGAGAAAAAGTTCAATCTCTCTACCACTGATTTTATGACAAGGGGTCATCAAGAGATCCGTCAAATTTCCGAGATGGATGCGATAGAGTGGTCGGGTGAACATGAGACGCTCAAGAGACTACAAGAAAAGCTATCGCGGCTTCAGGAGATCCAAGTTTGTACATAAGTGATTACTTCCGTCGGATAGACCAAGTTATTTCGGGCTGTCCAGCAATTATTTCCAAGGAACTCTTATTCGACCAGCGTACCAAATACATTGGTTTTATGAGGGGCACACTGACTTTTAGAGATGGCTCAGAGTTGCACTTTAAAGAATTCATTGATACCGAAGCTGGCATAACAAAATATAAATATGGGTATCATTATCAGAAGGACGATAGATTGATATTCCGGTACGATAACCATCCGCATCCCGCAAGAAAAGATATCCCTTCCCGTCATAAACATGTTTCTGATGAAGAAAATATGATTCCTGCTTCTATCCCTGATTTGCAAGATGTCCTAAAAGAAGTCATAATGTACCTTCCATAACTCCAAATTCTATGCTTAGCGAGCTGTCAGCTCCCCCCTATGAGTTGCGCCCAGTTGCCTCCAACCCCATAACCTCTATTAGGATGCAAAGTAGTGGGGGAGTCGAGCCGGTTGGCCAATCATGTCCTCTGGGCCTGGGTTAAATTTACCCAAAAGTCCCTTGAGGTAAAATGGGTAAGTTTTCCGTGTCGGGAATTACAGGGTTGAAATACGGGTTGCTGAAAGGGAAGTGACAATTTCCGTTTGAAGGTACGCCCAGATTACAGATTACTCGTGACTGAGAAAGATTCGGCACTGCAGTTAAGTCAACGCAGTCAAAGATGTCCACAACTTTGTGCTCTTTGGGTCATTCGAAAAAGATGAAATATCAACTGGTTGAACAAGTTACTTATTTACAAATGGACGTCCCCAAAATTCCCATCACCAGAGGTGGCCACGAAATTGGAAACATCGGCGGGTGGGGTTGTATCCGGTCCCACACTATGTCCCAAGTCAAGGGCTGACCCCATCTCTTTCAGCGACCTCAACCCCTACCAACCTGGAGGCAATTTTTGGAGTCATCTGTTTGACCTTCACATAAAGCACCCTGCCGCCCTCACTTTCGATCTCCTTGGCCATTTTCAAGTTGAAATCCGTTAATTTTGCATCAAATTCCGGTAGAAACACAACTACCGCTTCTTCCGTGAGAAGGTCGTCCATCTCGGGATGCTCCAAAACATATTTACTAAACTCTATACTCAGTTCAGAATTCCTTGTAAAGAACTCGTTTTTCTGTGTCTCCATGTCACACTCCTCTCAAAAAGTGTTGTTTGTATATTCTCCAGTTGGATCTGATATCATATTCAGCAAATGTCAAGGCCTCGTTGTAATCTTTAGCAAAAACAGGCGTCTTTTGTTTTTCGCCCTTTTTTTATCTAAGAGATCCCGATGGGCAAAGCCGTGTCGCGTATCATATCTTACCACAGGGAGCCAGTTTTCTTCCACTTTGGTCTCATATTGTACAACCAAACTGAGAACATTTCTCTTGAATCGCACGTGGTGGTGACGGTATCTATCCTCCGGGGTCAACATTACTGTAAACCTAACTTCCTTTGCCATAAACGCCACCTCTCACTGCAAATCGAGCATACTTGCCCAATGGTGTCTTACGAGCCTGAATCAAAATTACCCAAAAACAGCCTTGGGCTGAAATGGGTAAGCTTTGTGTGAGGAATTACATGGTTGAAATACAGATTACTGGCAGGAAAGTGATGATTGAGATTTCAAGATCTGAGCCCAAATTCTTCCACCAACGTAGCCACGCTTCTCTGTGTGTGAGCATCTAAAAATTACCCAAAAGTCCCTTGAGGTGAAATGGGTAAAGGGATTGCGGATTAGGGAATGAGAGGGACATTGTCCACCGCAAGACGGATGGAGTTTCTGCCTTTCAGCTCGAAAGGCAGAAACCACGAAGCCATGAAATCTATGAAAGCCTGTCTAACATAGAGTCCTTTCCGCCGGAGGCGGATTGGATTTCATCACTTTCGTCAGGGAAGTGATGAAGAAGGAAATCCCAGAGATCCTGTAAATCCTGTCTAAGGAAAACCTTCTTTGCATTTACAAATTTACCCAAAAGTCCCTTGAGGTGAAATGGGTAAAGATTAGTGGCAGGAAGGTGAGAAATATGTGCCATCTCGAAAGAAACTTATGAATTTAAGGGCGTCCCCACGTTCCACGTCCTGCAAGGCTGATACGAGAAACTGGAAAAGTAAATGGCCTCCCCAAGATTTGGTACCTTTGTTTCTGACTGCAACTTCCCACTGTGATGTGATTTTTATTGAATTATTTAAGGACGTCCCCACGTTCACCCCCAGATTACCCCCGCCAACGAATGATGCTTTGTACTTGCCGGTGGTAAAGACAACGGTCAATAAATGCGCGCGAGCCATTTGCTCAGCGTGCCCTCTCATGCAACGAGCCTTGATGGTCTCGTAAAAAGTCATCAGATAGACGGCAAAGTAAAAAGTTCATATGCAAGGCGTGCGAATCTTGAGGAATGAGGCGTACGTATGGTACGTCGCAATGACGAGGGATGAAGCACAACGCCGCAGTTGGACTTTTTACAAAGCCGTCAGCCTTAAGTAGTCCACATATAGAACCACTCTCCTTTCAGGGCGAGGAACAAAGATCAAGACCCTGTATATCTTGCAAAGATCCAGCTTTCTTTTTGTGCCGGATGTCACCAGGGTATCCA
>JAQYWL010000137.1 GCA_030145035.1 Desulfobacteria bacterium
CGCTTACGCCGGTGAAGTTCTTGAAACGGTCTTGAGGCTGGAATTAAACGTAGCCCTTTACGAAGCCCTGGCTTCAATTGCACCGGAGGTGGTCTATTGCAATGATCTGGACACGCTCCTCGTCGGCGCTATAGCTAAACGGCAAATTGGATCAAAACTATTTTATGATGCGCATGAGATATATGTTCATCAGTGGGCAGACGGATTCCGGTCTCCCCACTGGAAAAAGTTTTACGAGTTTTTCGAGAAAGAACTGCTAAAGGAAACAGACGCAAGATTCACCGTATGTAACTCCTTAAGTAATTACTTCACATCAACCTATAAAGCCGCTCCATTCCATGTCACACTCAACTGCCCGTCAATCTCCATGCTTCCTTCTCCAGATGTGCTCGACCGAGTCAATAGACCGCGTGTTATCTTGTATCAGGGGATATATGTGCCGCACCGCGGGCTGGAGGAGTGTATACGCGCGGCTCGTTATGTGGACAATGCCCGGTTTGTATTTAGAGGAATAGGAATGCATGAGTCCAGGCTGAGAGCTCTGGCCGCTGATCTGAATTTGGGGGAGAAAATCTCCTTTGCCAAGCCGGTGCCTGCCGAGAACATGGTCTCTGCGGCGAGCCATTGTGATATCGGCCTAAATCCATTTGTTCCTGTATGCAAAAACACGGAGCTGTGTCTGCCGAACAAGTTTTTTGAATACATGATGGCCGGGCTGTGTCTGGCCAGCTCGGATTTGGTGGAGCTTGCTTCGCTGACCGGCCGGTTGAACATAGGTGTCCTGTTTGACAGCAGGAGATCAGACTCGATCGTTGAGACGCTCAACAAACTTGTTGCTCAACAGGCCTACATAGATGATTGCCGGCGCAGGTCTTATGAGGCGGCCAGAATGAGATACAACTGGGAAGAAGAGGAGAGACGGTTTCAAGCACATGTCTCTAATGTGTTAAGTTAATTTTGAGCAGGATATGCGTAATTTCTGCCTGATGGATAAAGTGTCGGTCTATGTGCGGAATAGCAGCAATAGTGAGTTTTTCCGGCCCGCGGTGCCTTAGTCATGTGACGCGGATGGTCGATGTGGTCTCACATCGCGGGCCGGATGACAAAGGCCTGAAATATATGGGGCTCGGTGAGGCCGATCAACCGGCCGGATCGACAGGTGCGTCCGCTGCCCGTGGGGGCCTGGGACCCATGCACGAAAACAGCGTTGTGCCTGAGGATAGCATGGTTGCTCTCGGGCATCGTCGGCTTTCCATCTTTGATTTGTCGGCCGCCGGCCGCCAACCAATGACCCTTGGCGACACAGGTCTTTGGATCGTCTACAACGGGGCTGTTTACAACTTTTTGGAGCTGCGCGACAGGCTCGCAGGCATGGGCTACGAGTTTCGATCCCAAACCGACACGGAAGTCATTCTTGCAGCCTATGATGCCTGGGGTGAATCTTGTTTAGAAAAATTCAACGGCATGTGGGCTTTCGTCCTCATTGACACAAAGAGTGGTGTTGTGTTTGCGGCCCGCGACCGCTTTGGCATCAAGCCTCTTTATGTATATGAATCTTCCGGCCGTTATTTGGCATTTGCTTCAGAGATTAAGCAGTTCACAGTGCTGCCCGAATGGAAGGCAAGGCTCTGCCCTCAGCGAGGGTATGACTTTTTGGCCCACGGCCTTTTCGACCACACAAGGCAAACACTATTCCAAGGGGTGAATCAACTTCGTGGGGGTGAGTCCCTCATGGTTTCCCTCAAGACTCCTCACCGTAGAGATATTAATGTCTGGTATAGCCTGCCGGAGGCGGAAAAGCCTGTTTCTGCTTCGCTTGCCGAAGCTAGTGAGCGTTTTAGGGACCTTTTGGTCGATGCCGTCAGGTTGCGTTTGCGCTCTGATGTGCCGGTGGGCTCATGCCTTTCCGGCGGTTTGGACTCTTCGACCATAGTCTGTATAGCCAACCGGATATTGAACAGCCGGGGCGTTTCGGGTTTGCAGGAGACGTTCTCGTCTTGTTTTGATTCGGCCCGCTATGATGAGCGCCAATACATCCAGGCTGTTGCGCGCCAGATCGGGGTGCAGCCAAATTACACGTTTCCCACACTGTCCGGGCTATTCAGTGACCTGGACGACCTCATCTGGCACCACGACGAGCCGTTCGGCGGCACTAGCATATACGCCCAGTGGTGCGTTTTCAGGCTCACGCAAGCCCGAGGGGTTAAGGTGATGTTGGACGGCCAGGGCGCTGATGAGCAATTGGCCGGATATCACGGTTTTCACGGCTCACATCTTTCAGCGCTTCTTGTAAAGGGCCACATAGCGCGGTTGGTGCGCGAAATTCGATGGCTGAGACAACGACACGGGTACGATCTCGGATATGCCATTAGAGGCTTAGCCGGGGTGCTTTTGCCGGGCAGACTGCGCCAGGCGGCCTTTCGGTTGAAAGGGCTGGCCGGCAAAGGGATAGCCCCTCCGTGGCTGAATGTTGCAGCCCTGAAGAAGGCCGGGGTCCGACTGGAGGATTTGGTCTTGAACTTGGGCGCTATCGGTGTAGGCGTCAAGCAGGTCAGTATGTCTCAGTTAAGGACGTCGTGTCTGAGCATGCTGCTGCACCACGAAGATCGCAATGCAATGGCCTACGGCGTGGAATCGCGGGTTCCGTTCTTAGATTATCGATTGGTCGAGTTCGTCATTCCCTTGCCTGATGAATACAAGATTTGGGAAGGGGAATCGAAAGTCATCCTTCGTCGAGCAACCAACGGCCTGATCCCTGAAGTGGTTCGCCGGCGGCAGGATAAAATGGGCTTTGTGACGCCGGAAGAGATTTGGGTGCGCCAGGAAGGAACATCTGAATTTCGCAGGGAGATAGAATCAGCAGTGGCGGCCGCCCCAGCGTGGTTTAACAGCAATGCCATGATAGGATGGTTCGAAGCTGTAGTATCAGGCAAGAGACCTTTTAAGTTCAACCTGTGGCGGGTAGTTTGTTTTGGAAGGTGGATTAAGCGTTTCAATGTACAGCTTGATTAGCCAAAGTGGTGGACCTTATCCGAAGGTGGTTCTGTAGCATCGAGAACACTGCGTAATATGAAACGAGTCCTGGTAATTACCTATTATTGGCCCCCTGCAGGTGGCGGAGGGGTGCAGCGTCTCGCCAAGTTTTGCAAATACCTTCCTCACTTCGGATGGGAGCCTGTTGTACTGACTGTCAAGAAAGGGAACTATATCTCTATTGATCGCAGTTTTGAGAAGGACGTGCAGCATATCCATAATGTCTACAAGGCTCGCTCTATTGAGCCGCACAGTATATTGCACCGAGCCACTGTCGGAGGAAGCAATGCCAATTTGCTCTCACCCAAAGGAACGGCACTCCGTCACTTCCTTGAACTGGTGAGATTAAATCTA
>JAQYWL010000509.1 GCA_030145035.1 Desulfobacteria bacterium
CGCCAAGACTGACCTGCCGTCTGTCGTACGGTCTGGGATGCTAAGGACATCATATACAGTGGCGGGTATGTCGGCCAACTGTGTCGGGGCCTCTGAACGAATCAAACGTTTTCTGGGTGCAAAAGGAGGTTTAACTAGCAACAGAGCATGCAGTCTGTTCAGGTATCCATCAACAGAGAATTTTGAAAAAGAGTTAATTGTTTCAGTCACCTCGCTTGGCACTTCATGTTCTCGGAGGTCCGTGGGGCCAAAGTCATGAAATCCATGATCACTCTGAAAGATGATGAGAGAACTTTCATATCGGTTAAGTTTTTTCAACTCGTCTACGAATTCCACCATGAGCTTCGTAGCACACAGGAGCTGATCAGAATAACTGGTTTGTTTAGAATAGCTGCAATCATGATCCCAGTTATACGGCGAATGGGGCAGCATAACGTGGCAATAAACGTATTCACCATAATCACGCCTCCTAGCTTCATCCCGCATAAGCTCTCTCATGAGGGGTACCGACAGGCATTTGTAAAAGCTGTACTCTTTGAGCAGTCTACGATTCAGGCCTTTATCAGTCGCCATAGTACTAAAAGCTTTGAGCAACCTGTCAAGTATTTTGCTTCCTGTCCTGTAAGCTTCATCCTGCAAGAAGTTTGGAGCCACGCGAACAAGCCAGATGTGCGCAAAATTAAGCATCTCATATCCCGAGAAATAAGAATTCACTAACTCCCTATTAGTCCGCACATATGAAGCTTTGTCGTGAGTCCAGAACCGACTCCGATTAGGACTGTATATCCAAATAGTATAGCCGACATCATGCAACTTGCCTATAAGCCCGGATTTCTTCGCCTGGTGCTGCCATTGCTTGAAAGAGCCCGTTTCATATACCTTTCCTGTCAGAAAGCTTGGAACCGATATATCCGTGCTAACGTAGTTTGACAGGTTCTTCTCAAAAAAAGTGAAACCTTCAAAATGCTCCCAGAGCCCCAATTCTCTCACTGCATCCAAAAAGGCAAAACTGCTGTATCCATCAAACACGACCTGATAGACATTGCTGCCGTTTTCTGCGCTGGACTTAATTGGAATTATTTCACTCGGTCGTGACCCAGTCTCATCGCTCACCGACCAGACAGTTTTCTTGGAGAGATTTTGAAAAATATCGTGGGCTACCAGCACGAACAATACTAGCACCAGGATTACACCAAATCTTCTTGCGATGTTCATGGGAAGCTTAACAGCACAGAAGGTCACAACTGCTGCCAGCAAAAGCTCCATCACGGTCAAATAGAGTGGTTCCGTAATCTTGCTCTCTCCATCAAGTGGCCCCCATTGAACAGGGACAAAAATATCTGAAAGCAAAAAGAAAACTCCCAAATAAAAAAGAGCCAGACAGATCCCAGCCCTCCTGCGCTTACCTACAAAACAAGAAGCCAAAATAAGAATAAACGAAATTCCTGCAAGAACAAGAAAAGGCGCCATGACAACAACATTGTAGTCATATTCATCCTGATTGGGCAAATACACCGCAAAGGGAACCAATACGAAGAGTACTAAACATGGTAGCCATGCTATCGCCACATCCGCCAACATACCAGATAGTCTATCCACCTTCATGGTGTGCCCTTCCTCTTGTTGCTTAATGCGTTCATTACTTTCTTCTATCTTGATGCCGACACATTAGGTACAAAATCCTAGTAGAATCTCTAATGCACGTGGAAGAAACAATTTTGAAGTGCCTGCTAAATTCATTCTCGAAAGCTCTTCTCGAATAGTTCTGGAAGACATCAGATCTGCCAGATAGGAGCTGCTGAACCTTTGGATCTTGTTTAGGTACGAATTCGATAATGAGATTGCTGCACAGTCTAACAAAAAAGTCTGCCAACCTGGACAAAGGGATGTTGTTCGAGATAGCCAAATGGTGAATCAGTGCCAGAGCCATCACTGTGTCACCCTGGCCGCGTTCAAGTAATGACATTCTTTCTTGATTCTCCCACCCGATAGCAGGGGTAGGATTGATTAGATCTATCCTCAACGGGAAAAGGTTCTTCTCGCCTTTTTCTTTGCATTCTAGATAGCAGGTTTCCACGACGTCATGGTCGGCATCCAGACAAACCGTAAATATGCCCTTATCGCCAGCTATTCGACCGAATAGTCCGGCATTCGACCCCAGGTCCCACACTGCTTTCGCATTAATTCTGCCCAAGAACTCAGCAACAACCCGCTTTTTGTCTTCGAAAGCTTCCGCAGAATAATGAATGTCTGAATAATAGTCACCCCAACTCCCACCCTCAGGAGTCCATTTAAGCTTTCTGACAGCAGATTCCAGGCTATCTATTAGACCTCTAAAGGAAAGAAGGCTGACCTTGCCGTCAGGTGGACTACACGTCTTTCCAGCAAAACGCCGTTGACTCCTTGCGTGAAGATGAATGTGCATGAACAAGGTAGGCACCAAACGCGTTCGATATGGAAGCAGCCTGCTGGCAAAGTCCACTGGGATTCCGTCTATGTAGAGTATCGGCAACTGACTCAACCGCGCGTCCTTGTACCTGATCAAGGCTAATGGAGCAAGAAAATGCTGGCAAAATTGTCTGTAGGCAACCCAAGGCAATCCTTCAACGTATCGCTCGAATGAAAGCGTATCAACAAGCACAGGCTTACCATCTTTGAACTGTATGTTGTATGCATTAGCATCCTTAAGGGACATTCCAAATTCCATGGCCATTGTTTGGATTCTAAGAGTTGTCAGGGCAGCATCCTTTAGCTGGCTGAAACACCATTCGTACGGGTAGGACACAAAGCGAATCACCTCAGGCTTGATTGTCTTGTACAGCCCACTCGATGCTAGGTATTGAACGCTTTGTTCCTTATGTGGTATCAATAAGTCAGCATCCACAAGGGCATCATATAGACCCGAATTCATCAGGTGCTCATAGCTGTCCTTATATGTCGTTTGCACTTGACGGTAGAGAACTCCATTCTTATGGTAAAGAAACCCGCTTGGATCTCTAAATGAACTCGGAATACGGTTAATACATTCCACAATCAAGCTCCGCACCTGGTGTCCCGTCATTCAAGTAAGTTGATTTAATTTAATTTAACGTCTCGGAATTTCTACAACCTATTGAAATAGTAGATATTTATAGACCCTATTGCAAATTCGATCAAGGAATAATGGAATGATGGAATATTGGAATCATGTAAAAGAAAAAAAGACCAAAATCCTCTTACACCCATCATTCCATCATTCCAATATTCCAGTATTCCAATTGTGAGCGAAGCGAACTAACTTGTTGTACTATGATATACGAGCAGCGGCCCTTCCTTTTTGTATTTCGCGGAGGATTTCAGCCCCGTCGGCTTTCCACTGATACTGTCTCGGATTAAGGTTCCTGTCTGCCAAGTAAGTCTCGATGGCTTTGACAAGGATTCCATATTAGCCCTCCCTCTCCTTCTTTCGGCCTATCCCCTTAAAAAAACCGATGATCCTATTCCAGAACTGTTTAATCACAAAAACCCCTGCAACGAAGCCTGCGATGAGCACTTGCAACGCATAACTGCCGGTGCCAGGATCGATATAAGCAAAAACCGAACAGGGCAACAAGAGAAAGCAAAGGCAAAGCAAAAATACCCTTTTCCACATATTCTTATTATCTTGCATATTCACCTCCATGAAGCTTGTTGTACGATCCAGATTTGTGGACTTTTATCAAAATGATGAAAAGACTAATTCTTTACTTTCATCGAAGCTATTGAAAATCGCTCATAAATTGGTCTTAAAAGACACCCGAATGACCCAAAACCTTTGATATC
>JAQYWL010000249.1 GCA_030145035.1 Desulfobacteria bacterium
ACAATGCCCGCATACACGGCAATGGCGGGCAGGTCTCGCGTTTGTCGCTCCTGACACCTGACACCTGACACCAAAAAGTAGGAACAAAAGAACTTATCTCTTGGCGCCCGCATCCTTGATAAGTGTAAACCGAGGAATGAAGGATGCCGAAAACGATTCATTATATCTTTTAGGCCTTCCTTGTCAATAGTCCCTCCATTTTTTGAGTTTTATTTCAGCATCCGATTTTCGAATATAATGGGGTACCAGCCGTGCAACATCCGCAATCTGACCATCCAGAATCTGTTTCATCCCGATGTAAGCCACTACCGAGCCCCTGACTCTGTTTAGATACGGTGGCGCAAAGTGCGCCAGACTGCCGAGGGTTTCTCTGATCAATTCTCCATACACAATGGCACCATCGCCCACAAAGAGACACAAACGTTGAATCTGCTTCAGCCATTGTCTCGGTTCTGCCGCACAATCTTCGACTACTCTTTTCCACTTCATGTAACTGGCAGATTCATAAAGGGCTGTGTATATTTGTCCTTTACGAGCATCCAATACCGGGCAGATTAGATGGGGAAATGAAGGAAACTGGTAGACCAGGGCCTCCAGTGTGGAGACACCTGTGACGGGTTTCTTGGTCGCAAACCCAAACCCCTTAACAGTGCTGATGCCGATCCGCAGACCTGTAAAACTTCCCGGGCCCGTAGTCACGGCAAATCCGTCACATTCGGCAATTGTCAGGCCTGCCATCTCAAGGGTAGCATCAATGGCAGACATTAAGCGTTTTGCATGTGTCTGTGTACTGGTCACCGACACCCCGGCTAACACCGTATCACCTTCCAAAACCGCCACACTCCCTGTCCGGGTAGATGTATCAACTCCAAGGATCTTCATGTCAGTTCACGGTAAGCTCAAAGCTGAAAGCTGAAAGCTGAAAGCATGGGAAGAAGGCTTATTACTTTGAGCTTTCAGCTTTGAGCTTTCAGCTTCCTTGCTTCCTGACGGGCTTTTCTTTCAGGGCAATTCTCAAGACCTCGTCCACATGACTTACCGGCAAAAAGGCAAGTTTGCGCTTGATGTTTGAGGGAATTTCGCTCAGATCCTTCTTGTTTTTCTCAGGGATAATGACGTTGTGCACATCGGCCCTGAGCGCTGCCAATGCCTTTTCCTTTAGCCCCCCTACCGGGAGTATGCGCCCACGGAGGGTGATCTCTCCGGTCATGGCCACATCCCTGTTCACCGGTCGCCCACTCAAGGTGGAAGCCAACGCTGTGACCATGGTGGCCCCGGCCGAAGGCCCGTCCTTGGGAATCGCCCCTGCGGGAACGTGTATATGAATGTCAATGTCCTGGTAAAAATTATCGCTAACTCCAAGGGCCTTTGCGTTAGAGCGGGCATAAGTCAGAGCGGCCTTTGCAGATTCCTGCATCACCTCTCCGAGTTGGCCTGTAAGGATCAAGTCACCCTTTCCTTTCATTGTAGAAGCCTCTACGTACAGTACCTCTCCCCCGGCTTGAGTCCACGCCAGTCCTGTGGCAACTCCAACCTCATGTGATTCCTGATCCAATTCGGGGAGGTATCTCGGCACACCCAGGTAGCGGTGAAGATTGGCGCAGGTGATGGTGAACGGCCCCTTCTCGCCTTCAGCCACTTTGCGGGCCACCTTGCGGCATATGGTGCCGATCTCTCGTTCCAGGTTCCTGAGGCCAGCCTCTAAGGTATACTGCGATATGATGTTCCGTAGCGCCTTTAGGCCAATCCTTACATGTCTTGAGGTGATCCCGTTTTCCTTGGTCTGGCGCGGGATTAAGAACTGTTGGGCAATGGCAAGTTTTTCTTCTTCCGTATATCCGGCAAGCTCTATAGTCTCCATCCGATCTTTCAAGGCCGGGTGGATGGGGTCGCTTAGGTTGGCAGTGGTGATAAACATAACCTTTGACAAATCAAAGGGAGTGTTCAGATAGTGGTCACTGAAGCTGACATTTTGTTCTGGATCGAGGACTTCAAGCAGGGCAGCGGATGGGTCCCCGCGGAAATCGGCACCAATCTTATCCACTTCATCCATCATGAATACAGGGTTGTTCGTACCGCACTGCTTCAAGCCGTAAATGATCCGTCCGGGCATCGCACCGATGTAAGTCCGGCGGTGCCCCCTGATTTCGGCCTCGTCCCTAATACCACCCAAGGAAATGCGAAAGAACTTCCGGTTCATAGCCCTTGCAATTGATCGCCCCAGAGAGGTCTTGCCCACTCCGGGAGGCCCCACAAAACAGAGTATGGGACCCTTCATTTGCTTGTTGAGCTTCCGCACACTCAGGTATTCCAGGATACGATCCTTTACCTTCTGGAGATCATAATGGTCCTCATCCAGGACCTGCTGAGCCTTCTTTATATCCAGGACTTCTTTGGTCGATTTGCTCCAGGGGACCTCAACCAGCCAATCAAGGTAAGTACGCACAATGGAGGCTTCGGCAGCATCGGGGTGCATCTGCTCGAGGCGCTTTAATTGCTTAAAGGCCTCTTTTTTAGCCCCCTTTGACATCTTGGCCTTCTTGATCTTCTTGGTATATTCTGAAATCTCCTGGACCTTTTCGTCAAAATCTCCCAATTCTTTGTGGATGGCCCGCATCTGCTCCCTGAGAAAATACTCTCGCTGGGTCTTCGAGATCTCTTCCCTGGCATCTGACTGGATCTTGGCCTGTATGGAAGAGACTTCCAATTCCTTGCTCAGGAGTTCGTTGACTTGATGAAGCTTCTGAATTGGATCATTCATCTCCAGAAGACTTTGGGCTTGTTCTACCTTCAACTTGAGGTTTGAGGCTACCAAATCTGCCAATCGCCCCGGCTCATCAATTCCGCTCAAAATGGCGCTCACATCACCGGTCAGCTCGCCTCGCAAGTCAAGAATCTTCTCGGTCTGTTCACAGGCATTGCGCATGAGTGCTTCGGCCTCAACGCTTGTCTTCTCTACTTCCTGTTCGGGAATCTGTTCGATTCTGACCTGGTAGAAAGGCTTTGTTTCTGTATAATCTATTATCCGAGCCTTGCCTAAGCCCTGGACCAAGGCCTTGACCCGGCCGTCTGGAAGCTTGAACATCCGCATAATCATGGCCACCGTACCCACCCTGTAAATCTCCTTAGGTGTGGGGTTTTCAGCCGTAACGTCACTTTGGGTGACCAGAAGAAGGAGGCGATCTCTGGCCATAGCTGCATCCACGGCGCGAATCGACTTGTCTCTACCGACAAACAGGGGCAGGACCATATACGTAAACACAACCACGTCACGCACGGGAAGGAGGGGGAGTACATCCGGGATCTCTATGGGTTCACCATTTTCTTGTATGATGTCAATGGAATCCACGCTATGTGTTTGTGCCATGCAGGTTCCTCCGTTTCCGTTTGGCCCGTTGAGCCCCTAAGTTGAAACATATATTATAAGGCATCATATCTTGATGACAACAAAAATCTTGATTTTTTGACCTATTCTCTATACTTATCTTTTGAATGTTTATCATATTTGATGGTCTCGTAAAAAGTCCAAATTAGACGGCAAAGTAAAAAGCTCCAAATTCAAGGCGCGCAAATCGTGAGGAATGAGGCGTACTTATGGTACGCCGCAGTGACGAAGGATGCAGCGCAACACAGAAGTTGGACTTTTTACGAAGCCGTCATATTTCCCTTTTGCAAAGCCGGTCGAGCCCGTTTGGTATTAGCTGAAAGCTCAAGGCCCGCCCTGGCGCGACAGTGCAGGAGGGGTCTGAGCATACAAAAACCCGGTCTGGGCCAGGGCTGAAAGCTGAAAGCCAGAAATCCTTTGCTTGCTTTGAGCTTTGACCTTTCAGCTTTGAGCTTCTTGTTGTGGGGTAGACCTTGGTTATTGAGCTTGTCATCTTTTTGTTCGGCATGGCAGTGGGCAGTTTTCTGAATGTGTGTATTTACCGTCTTCCCCGGTCGATTTCTCTGATACGCCCACGATCTATGTGTCCAAGCTGCCAGGCCAAGATCGCCTTTTATGATAACGTCCCTGTGGCAAGCTATCTTTGGCTTCGAGGGCGATGTCGGCATTGCGGAACCGCAATCTCCTTGAGATATCCCCTAATTGAGCTTGTATCGGGCCTGTTTGCGGTTGCGATCTTTACACGCTATGGCCTCTCTTGGGAAGGCTTTCTTCTGTACGGACTGGTCGCGGCCCTTCTGGTGATCACCTTCATTGACATTGATCATCAAATAATCCCCGATGTGATTACCTACCCTGGTATCGGGGTCGGATTCCTCGCGTCGTTCGTCCTTGGTCACATCACGTATAAAGAGTCCTTGTTTGGGATCGTCTTAGGCGGAGGCATTCTATTTTTAGTTGCATCGGGTTACTATTTGCTGACCAAAAGGGAAGGGATGGGTGGTGGTGATATCAAGTTACTTGCCATGATTGGCGCGTTTTTGGGCTGGAAAGGCGTCATATTTACAATCTTTGTCGGATCAGCTATTGGAACCGTAGTGGGCGCGGCTTTGGCCCTCCGCACGCAAAGGGGGCGAAGGCTGCCGATCCCCTTTGGTCCCTTTCTTAGCCTTGGTGCGCTGCTTTTTCTGTTTTTCGGGCCGCAAATCATTGGCTGGTATGTAGCCTTAATGGGGTGGAAGCCTTGAAGGAACTTGCGTGCTTCGCCCTAATTGGAGTATTGGAGTGATGGAATGATGGAACGATAGAATGATGACACTTTGTTCGCTATCCACTACTCCAGTACTCCAACACTCCATGTGAATGGCATAAATCGACTGGGATGAAAGCGCCTATAGTTTTAACGCGTTGTAAAAATGCCAAAACGTACATTTAGCCCGGGCCTTCGGACCGAAATTTTGCTGAGTCTAACCGTTCTCCTGGTAGCTGCCATGACCTTGACCAGCTTTGTTATTTTGAAGATCACGGAGCGGGATCTACTTAGGTATAAGACGGCTGATGGCATGGAAGTCGTCCGAAGGATACAAACGGCTGTCGGGGACAGTAGAAAACAGGCCGGTCCGGCCTCTCTTGAACTGTTAAAGGAACGCCTTCGCGAAGGTATTTCCTGGATGGGCCATTCAGGACTGTACGATGAGATCGTTGTGGTCGGAAAGGATGGCTCGGTATGGGTTGGTAAGGAGCATCCAAAGTGGTCAAACGAGCCTGGCGACAGTCAAATTGCCAGCGTCTTTAGGACGGTAAAGCCCAGCACAAAGATAAACAGGGAACGCACCCTGCTTACTATTACAGCTCCCCTCTTTGCCGATGGACAATGCATTGCGGCCGTCACAGTGCCTGTTCGCATTGATGCGGTAAGCCAGGGGTTGACGACGTCCCGTCGCCTCATCTGGTTTTACATAGGCTTGAATGTGCTGGTGCTTGTTGTCTTTGGAAACTTTTTCCTGTCCAGGATCGTGATCCGGCCCATCAAGCGCCTGGTCAAGATAGCCGATCATTTCGAAGAAACCGATCTCTTTTCCATGATGGGCAAGAGCGATCGGAATGAGATTGCGCACCTCACCATGGCCCTTAATAGGATGCTAAAGAGGCTTGCGGAAAGCAAGGAGCGCCTGGAGGACCATATTCGTTCTCTGGAAGCGGCTAACGTGGATCTCAAGCAGGCCAGGGAGGAAGTGTTGCGCTCAGAAAAGCTCTCTTCTTTGGGCCGGCTTGCCGCAGGTGTGGCCCACGAAGTCGGCAATCCGATGGGAGCTATCCTGGGCTATACGAATTTGTTGACGGATCACGTGGCAGACAACCCGGAAGCCATCGATTATCTCAGGCGGATCGAGAAGGATGTGACGAGAATCAATACCATCGTCCGCGAACTCCTCGATTTCTCAAGGCCCTCGCCATCTGAGCCGGCCCCCGTGGACATAAATGCCCTGGTGATGGAGAGCACATCTTTTCTTGCAGGTCAAAGCCTGATGGCGTCTGTTAAGATTGACACGCAACTTGAGCAAGGTGTTGGGATGGTGCGGGCGGATGCCAACCAATTGAAACAGGTTTTGATCAATCTAATGCTTAACGCCCGTGACGCCATGGAAGAAGGAGGAGCCCTGACGATTGCTACCAGACGAATTTTTCCTATGACAAAGGGGACAGGTTCAGACCAGCACCCAACAGAGTTCATTGAAATTTCTGTTTCCGATACGGGCAAGGGGATTGCCGCCTCTGAACTCAACAAGATTTTTGACCCGTTCTATACCACAAAACCCCCGGGCCAGGGGACCGGCTTAGGGCTTGCCATCAGTCTGCGCATTATTGAAACATTTGGTGGCAGCATCCACGTGGAAAGCGTTGAAGGTAAGGGTAGCACCTTCACGGTTAAACTTCCCCTATGGGAGCCTGACCATGATACCGAACGTAGTGACCATTGATCTTGATGCGCTCAGGCACAATCTCTTTGAGATCAAGCGATTGGCCGGCCCTAACACCCGGATTCTTGCCGTTGTCAAATCAGATGCTTACGGCCATGGCATGATACCTGTGGCCAGAACCCTGGAGTCGGCGGGCATTGACTATTTCGGGGTGTTCGAGCTGGAAGAGGGTCTGGAGCTCAGAAAAGCCGGCTGCGAGGTTCCGATCTTGATCATGATGGGAATCACATCAGATGAGGTTTCAGCCGTTGTTGAACATGAGATCACACCTGCGGTCTTTCAACTGGACATTGCGGGAAAACTTTCCCGAATATCGGCTGAGCAGGGCAAGGTGACACCGGTCCATGTCAAGGTAGACACCGGTATGACCCGGCTGGGGGTTTTCTCCGGAGACCTGTCGAACTTTCTGAAACAGCTCTTGCCCCTAAAAGGGATTCAAGTCGAAGGGATATTTTCCCACCTTGCTGTGGCCGATCGGCCGGATGACCCTTTCACCGACCAGCAGATAAGGAGATTTCAAGAGGCTGTGGAAGAGTGCAGGCGGCTCGGCGTCTTCCGGGGGATTGTTCATGTTGCAAACAGTGGGGCGCTTTTGGGAAACAAGGGCCTTGATCTTGGTGTGGCACGACCCGGCATCCTCCTTTACGGTTCGCCTCCTGCCAAAGGATGGGCTGCTGTAGCTTCTTTCAAGCCGGTCATGGGTTTCAAGTCCCGGGTGATTCAGATCAGAACAGTCCCCACTGGCACTTCGGTCAGCTACGGCCGCACCTATATTACGCAAGAAGAGTGCACCATCGCAACTATCCCTGTCGGATATGATGACGGATACAGTCGTTTGCTTTCAAATAACGGAGAGGCGCTGATCCGTGGGCGACGCGTGCCGGTGGTGGGTCGTGTCTGCATGAACCTGACCATGGTAGATGTCAGCGAAGTCGAGGGTGTTGCAGTCGGCGACGAAGTGGTTCTCCTGGGGGCCCAGGGTGAAGAGCGGATCACAGCCGAGGAGATTGCAACAAGGATCGGGACGATCAACTATGAAGTATACTGTACCATCGGGAAAAGTAACCGGCGCGTCTATATTGATTCCTGATCTCACAAAACCATAAGGAAAATGTACTATGACAAAGAAAGTAGGGTTTCTGGGAAAGCTTGGTACAAAAGAACGGGTCAAAACCCCTTCTGTGTTAAAGCGTATCAACGCCGAGGTCCGGGCGCGGGTGGAGCGGGTGAAGATCCTTGTCCTCGATGTTGATGGGGTGCTCACCGACGGCCGGCTTTTCTATCACGATGACGGCACGGAGTCGAAGGCATTCGACGTACGGGACGGCCACGGGACAAAGATGCTGAAGCACGCCGGCATAGAAACGGTCCTAATTTCTGGCAGAAGTTGTCCCTCGGTGGACAAGAGGACCGCCGATTTAGGAATCACCGAAGTGGTACAGGGGGTAAGGGACAAGGTACCGATTCTCGAGGAGATTATTTCTCAACGGGACCTCAAGTTAGACGAAGTGGCCTTTGTGGGCGACGATGTGGTCGATTTGACCGTCATGAATCGAGTAGGCTTTGCTGTTGCAGTGGCCGATGCCTCAGAGTACCTCTTCGACACCGCCCATTACGTGACCCTTGCTCCCGGCGGCAGAGGTGCAGTAAGAGAGGTGGCAGAGCTGATCCTCGGGGTCCAGGGATTGTGGAACAAGGTCGCGAGCCCGTACTTTGAGTAAGCCCTAACCCGGATAAACCGGAACCAAAACAAGAGAATTTTATCACGAAAGCACGAAAGTACGAAGACACGAAAGTCTGAATGTTATTTTATTTCGTGTTTTCAATCTTTCGTGTTTTCGTGATTGTCTTTTATAGTTTTCTGCCAGAAAAAACACGAATTTTACAACTAAGTGCCTAAATTCCTAAATTCCTCAATCCCTCAATTCCGCATTCCGCATTCCAAAATTCTACTTCCGTCT
>JAQYWL010000388.1 GCA_030145035.1 Desulfobacteria bacterium
AAGGTGATTCCATGAAAGACGTGGGTATTCTCCCGTCTGATATTGTGATCTGTGAGCCCCGTCAATATGCTCAAAATGGTGAAATCGTGGTGGCTTTGATCAACAACGAAGAAGCGACAGTAAAGCGTTTCTTTTTACGCAAAGATCATATTGAACTTAGGCCGGAAAATAAGGCTTATCCGTCGATGCGTTATCGGTTTGGGGAAGTGTTGATCCAGGGCAAGGTGATTGGCGTACAACGCGGCCCGGAGCAATTGAGTTGAGATGGAATGTGGCGTAAGCTCAACCCTCCGGCCTGGAAGCCGAGCTGGATGCCTCCAGGGGAGGGGGAGTTTCTGGTATCTTGGTTCCTCGATGCGTTCCCCTTTGCAACGAGGGCAACGCCCTGGCCTGGTAAGCCGTTTTCGGTTGTCAAACACATACCCACACACAAGGCATCGTGAGGGGATTACGACCAGCCTTTGCCTTTGTGAGACAACCGAACGTGCGATGTGGGAAAGATGACCATAGACCTCTTTTTCCTGAATGCGCAGCATCTGGGACAGATCTCTGGCACTACACACTTGTTGGGACAACAACGTGATCATTTGCTGGCGAACCGTTTGCATCCCCCTCTAACCATAGCCCGGGCAAGCCGGAACCAAAAAACATAAACCTACCACGAAAGCACGAAACTACGAAGGCACGAAAAAAGAAAATATCATTTCGTGTTTTCCCTCTTTCGTGTATTGCGGCGTTCGCCTTGAGAAGAGACGTGATTGTCTTTGTAATTTTTTGCCAGAAAAAAACAGGAATTTCATGACTCAAGGAACCAATAGCTTACTACGCCACCTGTCCACGATATCTTTGGAGTCAATTGACCCAATCCCCGTGACTGCAAAGAATTCATCAAGTTCATATTGATTGCCGCAGCACCACCAATCTTTCAAGATTTTGCCTGCCTCCGGCTTGAACATCCAGTCATGTCCCAGAGTTTGTGCCAGCGTTTTTTCCATAGTCGCCTCAGCCAGCCATGAAACTACATAGTCCAGGGCATAAAATTCCGGTACAAGATCAAAGAGGTGGGTCTCAGGCCGGTAGGAAAAGCCCGTATGTTTTTCCAACAAAGCGGCGTAGATCTTTCCGTTTGCGATCTCATTTTTCTTGAACATCTGATATTCGGCCAGAAACTTACTCACGTATCTCCTGAAAACAGAGAGCTCCTTTAAGGCCTTGTAAAAGGATATTTCTTCTATCTCTTTGGAGGAAAGACCCAAGTGTCTTTCAAGAAAAAATAGGGAAAAGCACATGTTTTGGAGCAAGAACGCGTAGGTTTCTGAAAGTGTATTTGAAGTGAAGAAATCCTTTTCGGCTGAAGAAAGCTCTGGCGATGTGAGCGCATTACTGAGGGCATGGCCCATTTCATGGAACAGAGTTTCAAGATCAATCCAGCCGCCCTGCGGGTTCATGACAAGGTGGATTTCGTCTGGTATCCTCAAAGCAAAACTCATGGCCTGAGCACCTTTCCTGGGCGAACGACTCATGTCAAGACAAAGCCCCGGGATCTTTTTGACCTGTATCCCCCATTGATTGAAGAAATCGAGATGATCACTCAGAGGGATTTGATCCGGAAAAAGGTGGTCAAATTCACCTAGGCCGAGCAGGTAGATCGCATCAAATCTGTTTAGTTCACACAGCGGTATCCCCAGGCTCCTTTGAGCCCAGATTTCCATAGCTTCAAAGTATAATGTGTCAGTCTGCCGCAATATTTCTTCAAGCTCAGGTGCGTAGCTTTCGTAGTCAACGTGCTTCTTGTCGCGACAATAGTCCGGATAGTCTTTGTATCCAAATTCATCGTCAAGCAGCTTGAGAAGGAGCTCCCAAACGCCCAGGGCAAAGGGCTTCAAGAATTTGCAAAGGCTACTTGTTTCATTTTCGATTATTCTGCGCTTCGCCAGATCGCTTCGCTTCTGGCACCACGAGAGAATATCTTTGAAGTAAATCTTTTCTCCGTCAACATGGGCCGCAGCTCTCTTCATCCAGGTAAACAATTCATTTTCATAGGGCGAGATGGAGTATTGTAAATAATGGCCCAAAAGGGAGTGAAAAACCCTTTGCCTATGCCTCGTCCAGTTCCCAGAAAGGCGCAGCCTTTTTATAGTAGTCGGGTTAAGGATGTCACAGAACCCATCATATGTATTATGATGGGATGCCTGGGATTCGTTTCCCTTCCACAGGTCCAGGGCCCTGGAGGTCAAACGGTAGTTCAGTGTCAAAAGGGCCTTCTCAATTTGTTCCATATTAGTGTCGCCTTTCGTAACAGTTCATGGAGTAATGGAGTGTTGGAGTAATGCCATATGCGAAAGAATAAGAATTGTCGCTACGTTCAATCTGAGAATTGTGAATTTAAGAATTGAGTTCTGTGTGTTTCCTTTAGTCCAACACTCCAACACTCCAGCACTCCAACGCTCCAGCACTCCTTTTCCTATTGAGGATGACAAGCTCTGGATCACGACGAAAGAAACTGTGAAGAGGTACAACCTTTCAAAGAGGTTTGACCCATGTGTCTATTGCGTGTTTATTAATCCTGACTAACCATTCCCCCTCCCCTAACCCCTCCCACCAGGGGAGGGGAAAGACGGGAATTAGCCTGGAATTTCGTATAGAAAAGACAAAGGGCCAGCAAAGATCATAAGGCTAATCATCCAGAGCATCAAGGCAGATATTAGAACAATAAAGGTCGCCTTGCCCCTGGTCAAATGATAAACCTGCTGTGTTGCCACAATTGAGATAACAAGACTCCAAATACCTACAGCCAGGCCGGCAAGCGGTATGATAACGGCCCAATCGATGATACCGCTTAAGCCTATAATCCGGACAAAGCCCATAAATTCTTGTTTGCCTTTTGAGTAACCACAGAAAAGATGTACAAAACCTGCAAAGAGAAAAAGTACGAAGATAGAAAAAAAGGCACCAATCAAAATCCCGGCAAGGCCGTTGCCCGGGATAAAGGCCAATGCTCCTCCTATGGCGGTTACAGCGATGCCAAACCTTATGGCATTGGGGTCTCTGGCCACTTGTGCCATTGCAGGTTGGTTAAGCTTCACGATTTCAATAGCCTTTTTGAAATAATCGAGTGTACTGGCAGGTTCGAATTGGCTGGTACTCTGGTTTTGCATACCTTCGCCTCCTCAAGATCTTTAAGCCCCTCCTCATACTTTGGCTCTATTTCTACGGTTCCACCAACGCCTTTGGCACCAACCGTCTGTATGGGCATCCCTTTAACATCTTTGAAACGGGAATGAATAATGCCTACTGGAATGTATGTTATTTGCCTCATAGATTCACTACCCAACCCCGAGATTTTGTCTATTCCTTATCACCATTTCCCATTGGCAATGGGAAGGACAACGCTCGTGAAATGTTGACATTCGCTCAAAACAACTGTGAGAAACTGGGGAGGTTCGTGCAGAGACTGCTTGAACCTTGTGCGCTGGAGAAGAGCGTCGGATTAAACGAAGCAGTCCAATTGGGAAATAAGGCAAGAGAATTTGTTCAAGTTCTGACTGTCCAACACTGTTTTTTTTGGGGTCGGACCACGCTATCATAGTGAATTTTCATGATAATGGTGCCAAAAATAGGTGTTTCTTGTGCTTAGAGCACCCATTTGGGGGTCAAAATGGCTACCGTAAGGAATCTGTTACTCTTTGAATGCATGCTACGTCACCCAATGGGGTCGCGTAGCCATCCATTCGCTCACGGTAGCCCGCACCGCCCTGGACAACGGGGGCATTTGAAAAACTTCGGCAATCCGAAATAACCGCTTTGACTTGATCCAACAAGAACTGAGGTTGTTCCATGTATGGCTTTTCTGTTTGACCGCCTTTTTCTGTCATAGATATGCCATATTACAGTATCGCAGAGAAAGAAGAACACTTCGACAACTACGACACCATTCCGGTTCTATTAGGATGGAAAGGAGATCTCCCGCGACAACCAAAACGCCGGTCAGCACGGATCTTCTATTCCGGAACCCGCCGCAAATGCCCACCCAGTTGAGCCAACTTTTTCTCAATGCACTCATATCCCCGGTCTATGTGATAAACCCGGGAAACCTCGGTGGTCCCCTCTGCAGCCAGGCCTGCCAAAATGAGCGAAGCGCTTGCCCTCAGATCAGTCGCCATAACAGGCGCCCCGGTCAAGCGCCTGCCACCTCTGACCACAGCAGCATTACCTGACACCGTAATGTCTGCGCCCATACGCTGAAGCTCACTTACATGAATGAACCGATTTTCAAAGATAGTCTCAGATATCACACTCAAGCCGTTGGTCAGACACATAAGCACCATAAACTGGGCCTGCATGTCAGTGGGAAACCCGGGATAGGGGAGGGTCTTAACATCCACGCTGGAAATCGTTTCCGTGCCTACTACGCGAAGGCCATCTGTTTCTTCTTCGACTGTTATGCCTGCCTGTTGCAGTTTGTGGATCATGGCCCGAAGGTGGTTGGGCTCACAGCCTACAATCTTAATATTGCCCCGGGTCACTCCTGCGGCAACCATGAAAGTGCCGGTCTCGATCCGGTCTGGTATAATGGTAAAGGAAATCGGCTTCAAGGTCTTAACCCCTGTTATCTTAATGACCGGTGTACCAGCGCCGCTGATCCGGGCACCCATCCGGTTCAAAGCCTCTGCCAGGGCCACGACCTCGGGCTCACGAGCCGCATTCCTCAGGGTGGTGAGCCCTTCGGCCAGCACAGCCGCCATCATAATGTTTTCCGTGCCGGTTACGGTGACAACGTCAAAATAGATCTCAGCCCCTTTCAGTGAGCGGGCCTGCGCCTCTATATAGCCGTGCTCCAGTGAGATCGATGCCCCAAGTTCTTCTAAGCCATTGAGGTGGAGGTTGATGGGGCGGGCACCGATGGCACAGCCTCCTGGTAGAGAAACCCGGGCACCTCCGAGGCGGGCCAGCAATGGCCCAAGGACCAGGACCGAGGCACGCATGGTTCGAACCAGATCATACGGGGCCTCATAGCTATTCAGCCCGCTGGCATCCACCTTTACCACACTTTCGCTGGTTTCGACCTTGGCCCCGAAGTCAATCAGTAACCTCTTGATAGTTCTGATATCCTTAAGATCCGGCACATTATGAAAGGTGTTCCAGCCCTCGGTAAGGAGGGAAGAGACCAATATGGGAAGAGCTGCATTCTTCGCCCCGCTGACGGCCACCGTGCCTTCTAAGCGGTGGCCCCCTTCAATCACGATTTTTTCCATTATTCAAAGGTCTTTCTAAAATCCCTGATGGTCTTCTTGACCTCATCCAGTTCGGATGTGGGTGGGGATGATGGTTGAGTGTCAGTAATTGGCTGGTACACCGTCTTTAGATAAGCAATGTCGAATAACTGGTCGGGCAGATCCGGATTGACCCTGAAAGTCTTTAACACATACATCGTGGCGAGTCGGCCATTCTGAAAAAACAGGATACGTGCAGGATACCACCTGCCTTTGCCCAGGGGCATGTAGTCCGCATACTCGATTTCTTCCAAAGTCGCATCCCTGGAACCACTACCCTTCACAACGTATCTTATTGGCCTGAAGGTCTCCTTTTCAATCCAAACCTGAGGAACAGATTCATCAGGGTATTTTGCCCCGATGACATAGGCGATCCTGTCCTTG
>JAQYWL010000007.1 GCA_030145035.1 Desulfobacteria bacterium
AGCTCACTTTAGCTCACTTTAGCTCACTTTAGCTCACTTTAGCTCACTTTAGCTCACTTTAGCTCACTTTAGCTCACTTTAGCTCACTTTAGCTCACTTTAGCTCACTTTAGTTCACTTCCAACGACCAATGACCAATGACGAGCCCCCAAGTTTGACACAGGGCTTGATTTTTGTGTAGATGGCAAATAGAATCTTAGAGGCAAAGGCTTCATTAGTGACAAACTCAAAGACTGTGATAAGGCCATTCAAGGAATTGAAAAAAGAGCCGATCAAGGTAGCAGGCCAACTACTTGATTTCTCCGGCATCGGGCCTGTTTATCTAGTGGGCGGCTCTCTTCGGGACCGCATCCTCAATCGTCCATCCAACGACCATGACTTTGCAGTACCCGGCAATGCCAGGGCCTTTGCAGAAAAAGTAGCGGCAAAACTTGGTGTCCGCATGATTGAGATGGGCAAGGAAGACAAGGCGGTCTATAGGGTCGTATCAGGCGACAAGGTCCTCGATTTTTCCCCCATACACGGCAAAACCATTGAGGACGAGTTGAAAAGACGCGACTTCACTGTCAACGGCCTCGGCTTTGACATGTCTTCTGATAGCCTTATCGACCCTGTTGGGGGCCTGGAGGATATCAGGTCAAAAACCATCCGGCTGATCTCAGAAGATGCGATCTTGGCCGACCCCCTGAGAATGCTCAGGGCATTTCGTCTCGCCGCTGTCTCGGGTTTTGAGATTGCACCGCAAACCTTGTCTGTCATCAAAGAGCAAGCCACACTTGTTGCCAGATCGGCCGGAGAACGGATAAGGGCAGAGCTTTTTAAGATCATGGAGGCAGAGAGATCTTTTCCTTACATCGAGCAGATGTCCCGGGCAGGGCTCCTGATGAAGCTCATCCCCGAGCTTGAACCATGCCGTGATTGCCTGCTTAATGACCATGGATACGATGTTTTTCAGCATGTCATGCGTACCTATGAAGAAATCGAGATTGTTCTTAGTGACTACCCAACGCTCTGGCCCGAGTATGCCGAACCGATTGGCAGCTATCTTGAACAGGGTAATCGGAAGGCGCTCTTGAAGTGGGCTGCCTTGCTTCACGACCTTGGCAAGCCTGCGACACGCAGTGTTGATCCGACCGGAAGGTTGCGATTTCTGGCCCACGAGGAAAAAGGGGCTCATATTGCCAGAGGCCTTTGCTTGAGGCTCAGGATGTCTGGTCAGGAGCGATCCTACATAGAGTTAATCGTACAAAATCACCTTCATCCACTGCTCCTCTTTGACGCCCGTCAGAGGGGCACTCTTACTACAAGGGGCATTGTTCGCTTTGTCAGAAAACATAAGGACGATGTTATTGGGCTTTTGCTTCACAGCGTGGCAGACCAGCGGGCCAAGGCCGGAAACGGCACTGAATTTGATGAGGCGCTTGTGGCGTTTTTGAAGGAGATCCTTCAGAGATATTTCTCTGAACTCAAGCCCGCCATGACAGCGCCTCGGCTGATTACCGGAAAAGATCTAATCGAACATTTCGGCCTCACGCCATCTGAGCTTTTCGGAAAGTTGCTCCAGAAGGTGGAAGAAGCGAGATTAAACCGAGAAATCCGGACAAGGGAGGAGGCTTTTGAAGTTGTGGCCAGTTTGCTTGAATTGGAGGGCGATGCCGGAATCGAACCGGCGACACCAAGCTCCGGAGGCTTGTGCTCTATCCGCTGAGCTAATCGCCCTTGATAAGGTATAGGTTACTGCTTGACCGAAACGCTCTGTTTTTTCGGTCAAAAATTCGAAATACGAAGCACGAAATACGAAACAATGACAGAAATAAAAATGTTCCAATGACAAAAACATCGAATTTTCAATGTATTAGTTTTGGTCATTTTGTCATTCGGTATTCGAATTTGTTTCGGATTTCGGATTTCGATATTCGGATTTTGCCTGAATATGACTTCTTGTTCAGGCACTAGGTTAAATCTTTATCATCTTGCCCTTTTTTGTCAAGGGAGATTTGAAACGGCCCCATACTTGCAATATATGTGCGGTGTGATTATATTATTGACCTGCGGCAAAAAAAATTTTAATAAATACGTGGGAGTATAATGTCATGACCGAAAAAGACGAAAAATTTCCGGATGCCAAAAAGATCGAAAAAGAGATCAGCCAGTTCCTGTCAGAAAAATTCGGCGGCCGCGTAAAGCTCATCTCGCCTGTCGTTCTGCCTCAGGAGGCTTCCTTTGATAAAGAAAAGGAAGAGCCTCGTACGGAAAAAGAGATCGATTTTTCCCTAAAACCTGAGGAACTTGTGGCCTATCTTGATCAATACATAATCAAGCAGGATGAGGCCAAGGCAATTTTGGCCACCAAGATCTGCACCCATTTCAATCGCATCAAACACGCCGAATCTTCCGGCGAAGACAGCAAAGGAATAGTTGGTCAAATCAAGAATAACATCCTTATGATCGGGCCTACCGGCGTGGGTAAGACTTACATGATCAAATTGATCGCCGAGAAGATCGGTGTCCCTTTTGTCAAAGGTGATGCCACAAAATTCAGCGAAACCGGCTATGTCGGAGGCGATGTGGAAGACCTGGTGCGGGACCTGGTGCGCGAAGCAGACGGCAACATCGAGCGGGCCCAGCATGGTATCATCTACATCGATGAGATCGACAAAATCGCCTCCAGTACGAATCTCATTGGACATGATGTTTCCCGTACCGGCGTTCAGCGCGCACTGCTAAAACCAATGGAAGAAACCGATGTTGATCTAAAGGTCCCTCACGATCCGATTTCGATGTTTGAGGAAATCGAACGCTACCGGAAAACCGGCAAAAGAAAAAAGAGGGTAGTCAACACCAGGAATATCCTTTTCGTCGTGAGTGGCGCCTTTAACGAACTTACAGAGTTAATCAAGAAGCGGATAGTGGATCAGGGCATCGGTTTTGGGGCAAGGCTCACCAGTCGGTCAGAGCGTGTCGATTACCTGAAACATGCCAGGCCTGAGGATCTGATCAAGTTCGGTTTTGAGACCGAGTTCGTCGGACGGCTCCCCGTAATTTCGGTGTTTGAACAACTCAGCGAAGACGACCTTTACGCCATCTTAAAAAATCCGAATAATCCTGTTACGGTCAGCAAAAAACTCGACTTCAATGCCTACGATATATCTGCCAAGTTTGAAGACCGGGCGCTTCGCGCCCTGGCCCACCTTGCCTATGGGGAACAAACCGGGGCCCGTGGCCTGGTAAGCGCCATCGAGAAGGTCTTGTTGAAGCTTGAAAAGAAACTACCATCCACGGATATAAAGAAGCTGCCGGTGACAGAAGAGGTGGTAAAGGACCCCGAAGGTATGCTCCAAGAAATCATATCCGCGCCTGACGATCCCAGGTGGACACAGCTTTACGAAAAGTTAGTCCAGGATGAAAAGGAATCGGTCAAGCAATATGTAAAGGACAACCAGGCCGTGCTGGCTGATATATCTGAGATTGCACTCACACCTTCTCGGATAGACTTGATTGCCGATCTCTATGCCATGAGTGCGTGCGGCATAAATGCTGTGATGTCAAAGATAGGGACTTACTATGACCAAATCAAAAAAGTGGAGGCGTATTTTTACAAAACCCATGATCTGAATATTAACCTGGACGAAGATGCCATAGACGTTGTTATCTTGGAGATGCTCTCTTCTCCGACAGCACTGGGAGATTTCTACAAGCAACTGACTACCAAGTTTGAATACGGTTTTAAGCTCATCCGCGACAGGGTCGGTCAGAACACCTTTGTAATCACTAAGGAGGCCATGGAAAACCCTGAGAAATTTTTCGATAACCTGGTAAAAAAAATCTATTCCGAAACTCCCGAATCATAATTCCGACTGAGAAAGGTCAAGGACAAGAAGAACCAACCTTTTCGGGCGGGCATAAAGCCCGCCCCTACACACATTGGAAGGTATGGTTCGTAGGGGCGGGGTTTATCCCCGCCCGAACGCTTTCACAGCAACACACTGGGACAGAAATCTGGGCTGATCACCGTTCAAGGGGCAAATCATGTTTTTTCCAGATTATAGGGCCAGACGTTTGCGGCAAAGTGAGAATTTCAGGCGTATGATACGCGAGACAACGCTATCGGTTGACGACCTGATCCTGCCCCTGTTTTCCGTGGGAGGCAAGGGAGTTAAGAATCCCATCCCCTCAATGCCCGGACATTTTCAACTCTCCGTGGACAAGATTGTGAAAGAGGCCATAGTTGCCCGCGATCTGGGTATCCCGGCCGTGATGCTGTTTGGCATCCCGGACAAAAAAGACGCCCTGGCCACGTCGGCCTATGCCAAAAATGGAATCGTGCAAAAGACCGTGAGGGCACTGAAAGACAAGGTCAAGGATCTGGCGGTCATAACCGATGTATGTCTGTGTGAGTATACCGATCACGGGCACTGTGGCGTGGTGCAGGACGGTATCATAAACAACGATGCGACTCTCGATCTTTTGGCGCGCACAGCCCTTTCCCATGCTCAGGCTGGGGCGGACATGGTGGCCCCCTCTGATATGATGGACGGCCGTGTAGCCGAAATACGCGATGCCCTGGATGAAAACGGGTTTGAGTCCGTACCCATCATGTCCTATGCTGCCAAATACTGCTCTGCCTTTTATTATCCTTTCCGCCAGGCAGTCGAGTCAGCCCCGAAATTCGGAGATCGTCGTACTTATCAGATGGATCCTGCCAACAGCCTGGAAGCGATTCGCGAGGTAACCATGGATGTGGAAGAGGGCGCTGATATCATCATGATAAAACCGGCGCGTGCTTACCTGGACATCATCTGCCGGGTTCGGGAAGAAATCGATCTTCCGGTAGCGGCTTACAACGTTAGCGGCGAATTTGCCATGATCAAGGCAGCCGACAAGCTCGGATGGCTTGACGGCAGCAAGGTGATGATGGAATCCCTGATTGCCATCAAGCGGGCTGGCGCAGACATAATCCTTACGTATTTCGCCAAGGAAGCAGCAAAGAAGCTGCGGCAGGATTGACGATTGAAAATTGACGATTGAAGACTTTGAACGAAAATGAACAGTGAAGAATTAAAGATCGGTTGCTTCCAATTATCGGGCAACTTGTCTTGCACAATCAAAAGCCAGTTTCATATCGAAATTGAGCATCGTTCTGGAAGAAACTGATGAATCATATTTCTGGTTAGAATTTATTATTGATGAAAACCTTTTGGAAAAAAACTTGTTGAGCCTCTATTAGAAGAAACGTCGGAACTGACGGCCATTTTTATTTCATCCAGAAAAACGGCGAGAAAAGCCGATGACAAAAAGAATGACAAGCGAAGCAGTTGAAGGATGTTTTTGTCAATCTTCAATAGTCAATCTTCAATCATCAATCGATAATCATCAATGAAAGACCACCAACGCCCACCAGCAGAGATGACCCAAAAGGGCGCAAACCACCGTGAATCGAGCCTCCGCCTTATTGCCTGGGAGGTTACCCGCAACTGCAATCTTTCCTGTATCCATTGCCGTGCTGCTGCCACCAAAGGGCCATACCCGGATGAACTGGACACAGATGCCGGCCTTGCCCTGCTCGACCAGATCAGCGAGGTTGGCAAACCTGTGGTCATCCTTACCGGCGGAGAACCTATTCTGCGGCCAGACATCTTTGAGCTTGCCCGCCACGGCACTCGAAAAGGACTTCGAATGGTCATGGCCCCTAACGGCACGCTCATCACCGAGGCAATTGCGAGAGAAATGGCTGAGGCCGGTATCCAGCGAATCAGTATCAGCTTGGACGGGGCCACAAAAGAAACGCACGACCAATTCCGGCAGGTGGATGGTGCTTTTGACGGAGCAATCCGTGGCATCGAATGGGCCAGGCAGGCTGGCGTCGAGTTCCAGGTCAATACCACGATCACGCAACAGAACCTTGAAGAGATGCCCAAGATCCAGGAGCTTGCCGTGAAGTTGGGTTCCGTGGCTCACCACATCTTTCTGCTGGTTCCCACAGGTCGGGGGAAATACATTGTAGACCAGGAGATCTCAGCTCAGCAGTATGAACAGACCTTA
>JAQYWL010000297.1 GCA_030145035.1 Desulfobacteria bacterium
AGAAGATAAAGGAGCGCCATTCGAATGGCCACGCCGTTGGTAACCTGTTCCAGGATAACCGAGTAAGGACCCTCTACAACCTCAGGTGCTATTTCAATGCCCCTGTTAATTGGTCCGGGATGCATGATCAGGATATCTTCCTTTGCTCCAGCAAGCTTTTCCTCAGTCAATCCGTAACATTGTGCATATTCCCGCTCAGAAGGAAATACAAATGGGTGCTGGCGCTCTTTCTGAATACGCAGTACAATAATCACATCGGCATCCTTGATCGCTTCCTGAACACGATACCTGACAAGTGCCCCTAAAGTCTCGACCCCCATCGGGATCATGGTGGGTGGGCCGGCCAGGATAACCTCTGCCCCCATCTTGATAAAACCGACAATATTAGAGCGGGCCACACGGCTATGGGCAATATCACCGATAATGGCAATCCTGAGTCCGGCAAGGCGGCCCTTTTTCTCCCGGACAGTCATCATGTCCAGAAGCGCTTGCGTGGGGTGGGCGTGCATACCGTCACCGGCATTTATTATAGAGGCCCGGACCAGTCGGGCCAGCATGTGGGGCGCCCCTGCGGCACGGTGGCGGACAACAATGGCATCCGGGTTCATGGCTTCAAGGTTCTTGGCAGTGTCAATTAAGGTTTCACCCTTGGCAATGCTGCTCGTGGAGGCCGAAATACTTACCGTATCAGCACTTAGCCTTTTTGCTGCAATCTCAAAGGAGGTTCTGGTTCTGGTACTCGGCTCATAGAAGAAGTTGATAATCGTCTTGCCGCGGAGGGTCGGCACTTTCTTAATGGGACGGGTCGATATCTCTTTCAGGGTTTCCGCGGTGTCCAGGATGGCCTGAATCTCCTCAACAGAAAGACTTTCCATATCGAGAATATCTTTCTTGGCAAGTCTCATAAGTTTCCCCCCAAAAAAAAAGCCCCTTTACCCTAAATGGTAAAGAGGCTTACCCCAACTGCTGTACTACAGTCCACAATCATTGAGTTGCTGTCCTCCCCGTAACGAAAACCGATTTCCCAATAGCATCGAGACTTTGAATAAGTCAAGCCCAAAAAAGATGAGTTCTGCCTATCGCCATGGCTTTGCGTGTGGAGGCAAGGGTTTTGAAAGAGCTTCTAGCCCTACAACGTCACTTACCATTTTAGATGTCATTTCGAGGAGCGAAGCGACGAGAAATCTTATTATAAAACAAATAGTTAAAGATTTCTCCCTTCGGTCGAAATGACAAGTGTCGTTGTAGGGCTAGTGTATGAGTCGTCCCAATCGCCTCCACCTTATCCCCGTGTTTTCCTTGTCCCATGACCAATAGATAATAAAGGCCTTTCCTTTGACCGCTGACAGGTTCACGAACCCCCAAAAGCGGCTGTCGTAGCTATGATCGCGGTTGTCTCCCATGACAAAGAAGGAATTGGGGGGGACGGTGACAGGACCTAAGTTGTCGCGCGGGCGAGCCCCACCCGGGATAAAGTGGTGGTCCAGATGGGTGCCATAGGGATCCTCAATGGGCTTGTCATTAATGTAGACCTTCTTGTTGCGGATTTCAACTGTATCGCCTGCCACGGCAATGGCCCGTTTTATGAAATCTTTCTTGGGGTCTTCAGGGAATTTGAATACCATGATGTCCCCCCGCTTAGGTTCCTTGACAGGGATAAGGGTAATGTCTGAAAATGGAAGCTTTACACCATATATGAACTTATTTACCAGGATATGATCCCCGACTAAAAGGGTCGGCTTCATGGAACCAGAGGGGATCTTGAAGGCCTGTACGACAAACGTGCGGATAAAAAGGGCAAGTACGACGGCGATGAGGATCGCCTCTCCATATTCCCGAAAGATGTTCTTTTTGGGCTGAATAGGATCTTGAGATGATCTGTCTTCCTTCAAGGCTATTGATTACCTTTCTTGAAAGGGTTGCTACACCGAGGGGAGCAACTGCTGTGGCTCACCCAGGGTAAACTTTCCTTTCTGTATCCATTTCTTCAGGGTCTCTGCAATCTCCCTTGCCCGAACCACACTCGAAAGAGGCACGGTCGGCACGTCCTGGCCGTTGAATCGGATGGTACCGCTTTTAAGCTCACTGTAACTGACCTTGCCATAAAACTTTGATATACCATGTGGATAGTCGTGTCCATAGTCTACAATCCGGGTAAAGATTTCATCATCCGAAATGCCCGTAAATTGTGCAATCTCTTCATTTAGAATCGGGATGGGCAGACCCAAGCCGACTGCCAATGAGCAGCCGTACCCTTGCATACTCACGCCCACAAGCCATTTTGGCTTCATCTTTTTGAGGTCTCCCGTGACCCACAGGGTACCGGCCGGGGTAAGGGGAACCCCCTTCCTGGTTCTTTTGACCCGGGCTTTGTGCTGGGTTCCGTGCCAGGTGACAAACCCCTGGCCCCCACCAAGGAAGATCTTTGTACCTATGCCGACCGTCATGTAATACGGGTCGTTCATCAGCGGACTCAGATGTCCGGCAGAGCAATAGTTTGCGTTTCCTGCATTAGGGCGAAGCGTGCCCATATAGGTGTAAATGGTCCTGTTACTCAGGTTTATAGCAGAGTTATAGTTTTGATACCCATTCCTTGGGTTACAAAGAGTCGCTTGTGGGAGGGTTTTCAGGGTAACATCCTTTTCGATGGCTCGATTGGGATAACAATCGGTTCCATAGGCAGTCGCCTTGATGTGAACCGTATCGCCTGCAACAAGTTCGTGAATCACATGGCCGCCACCATACTTGAATTCTCCGGGGTGGACCTTGTTCAGGGGATCTTCCTCACATGGTTCGGTTGCCCCAATATAGCAATCCACAGCAGCTATGCCGGCGTATGCCGGAACATTGTTGAGCCAGACCTTAGAAGCCTTAATCCCGGGAACAGAGTGGCCAAAATTGATAAAGGCCCCGGATGAACACATGGGCGCAAAGGTTCCTGTGGTAACGACATCTACTTCGCGGGCCGTCTCGACCGGGCCATTTTCTTTCAGGATGTCAATAATTTCTTCGGCCGTGACCACAACGACCTTGCCATCCCTGATCTTCTGGTTGATTTGCTGGTAAGTCTTTTGGACCTTATGGTGCTTCATGGCTAATCCCTTTAAGCTTATCCGTCACATTGTGTCTTATCCAATTTGGGTCCCACCATTCTACCGGATTAACA
>JAQYWL010000377.1 GCA_030145035.1 Desulfobacteria bacterium
AGCTTATGTGCCGGCACCCGCCTGCCAACGCCAGGTACACCGGGCAGGTCAAATGCTAGCATATTTGGCAATGGCGGGCAGGTCTCTGGCAATGGCGGGCAGGTTGCCAAGCACGCTAGCGTGTAAGCTGCATGCCATGACTCTTTTCTTCTTTCCCGTCGCTTTGCACAAGCTTGTTTGCCCTTGACATTTGACACGGGGTGCTGATAAAGGTGCAAATAAAGTGAGAAATTTTTTACCAAAAATGGCCTGACGAAAGGAGAAGACAAATGGCAAAGAAGATTTTGGTCGCAGTCGATGAATCAAAAAATTCTATGAAGGCGGTTAACTATGTTGCAAAAGGGATGGAGAAGACCGGCACTGTCACGCTATTTAGTGTATTGCCGGACGCTACGGCAGCGTGTGGGCTGGACAGTCCCTCCCTTACGCCTGTATTTAAAGAAAACATACGAACATTTTGCGCCATAGAGGACGCCAAAAAAGATACCGTCAAGGCGTTCATGGGAAAGGCGAAGAAAATTCTGGTTCAAGCCGGTTTTCCTTCCAAGAATGTGGCAGTCAAGATTCGCAAAAAGAAGGTAGGTATTGCCAGAGATATTTTGAAAGAGGCTGAGCAGGGGAAATACACTACCCTTGTTATAGGAAGAAGAGGCCTTTCAGGGATAAAGCAGTTCATGCTGGGCAGTGTTTCAAATAAACTCGTTCAGCTTGCGAAAAAAGTCTCTGTCACTGTCGTGGACTGAGCAAAAACCATCTTTCAATCCAAGTTTGACCGGCCTGTTTCCCGCCCGCGAAGGCCGTCTGCCTCGCCTGAGCCCGCCCGGCATTCTCCTGAGGCCTGCCCGCTTGCCAATGCCTCGCGAGGCAGACGGGCAAAGCTGATAGCGGACGGGTGAGAGCGATGGCTGGCAGGCATTGCTGTGAGGCAAAATCCTCGCCCTGTTTACCCTGTTGTGGTAGCTGTGCAGGGCGGGCGGAGAGCTTCAATCCCACTAAATCTCCAGGGCATCTTTTTTGTGGCAAATCAGTGAGATCGCCCGAGAGGTCCCACACTGTCACAGAATTGGCATCCCCTTTTTCTGGGCTACTTGAATGTTTGTCCTTGGATTACAAGGAAGTCCTCGCACCGAAGGAAACACCACCGTTCTCCTTTCCACGTTTCTCACCGAGGCCGAAAGGCTTGGTGCCAGTACACGGCACCTGGATGTGGCCCGCAAGAATATCTCGCCTTGTCAGGAATGTAGCACTTGCGAAAAGAATGGTTTTTGTCCCATTGATGATGACATGCAGCAGATTTACCCCTTGCTTCGTCAGGCAGACATTATCGTGATGGCCACCCCCATATTCTTTTATGGCCCTACGGCTCAGATGAAAGCCCTTATTGATCGATCTCAAGCCCTGTGGGCAAGGAGATATGTGCACAAGCTCGTCGATCCGGGCCGAAAGTGGAGGCGCGGTTTTTTATTGTCCCTGGGGGCCACCAAGGGAAAAAACCTCTTTGAAGGAGTCAGTCTCACGGCCAAGTATTTCTTCGACGCGGTTGGGGCGAGTTTTGACGGCAGCCTCACCTACAGACGGATCGAAGGACCAGGAGAGATAGCAAAGCACCCCACGGCCCTTTCGGATGCAAAGGAAAAGGCCAGGAGCCTCGTGACACCCTTTCTGAACAGAAAAAAGATCCTCTTTGTCTGCACAAAAAATGCCTGCCGCAGCCAGATGGCGAGTGCCTTTGCCCGGTACCATGCAGGGGACAGGATTGAAGTTGAAAGCGCAGGGAGTAGGCCTGCCGAAGAGATCAATCCACTCATGGAAGAGGTCATGAGCGAAAAGGGTATAGACATGGCCTTCCGAAAACCAAGGTCGATTGAGGAAGCGGCCAGCAGTGGGAAACCAGACTTGATCATATCCATGGGCTGCGAAGAGGCGTGCCCCCTTTTCCCGGGAACGCGCAATCAGGAGTGGCCTGTGCCCGACCCTGCCGGTAAGCCGATTGAGGTTATGCGCAAGATAAGAGAGGAGGTTGAAGAAAGGGTTAGAAGACTTATAGAGTAACTTTCCAGAACTCCCCTTATGGGCCATTTTCCCGGCCTGACCCCGGGAAAAATTCCCATCTTCTTGGGATTATTTTCCTTATAAAAATGAACCCTTCCCCCCATTTACAAATCAAATCAAAACAGGTATTTGCAAAAACATAAAAGGGTAACATCCCGATATGTGTGCCCGCACAAACTGAGGCAACGACCAATCACGATAGAGCAAAGCAGTAATGACTCTGGCCCATATAGTGAGTTGCCATCCCGAATTTACCGAGACGTCCGAGGAATATGCGGTTCAGGATGAACCCAGGGCACAACTCCAAACCATTAGGGCTTGCCCAAGAATAAGTTCGCAGAATTCGAGCGAGGAACTGATCTCTACGGAGTTAGTTCCTTGGAGACCGTTTGGAGAACTTAGCTCATTTCGCAGGGAAATGGATGATTTTTGGAATCGTTTTTCTGGCGAGATACGTCTTCCCAGACTTGTTTCACGAGAGTGGCTACCGTCGGTGGACATTTCCGAAACCAAGGATAAGCTTCTCATCGCGGTTAATACATTCATAACTATTACAAAAAACTCGAGGGCGAGGAGGTCAGAAGTTATGGATCGGTATGTATGTTCAGTTTGTGGCTATGTGTATGATCCGGCAGAGGGAGACCCGGAAAATGGTATAGAGCCAGAGACGAAATTTGAGGACTTGCCTGATGATTGGACCTGTCCTGTGTGCGGAGCGGAAAAGGACCAGTTCGAAAAGGAGTAGCGAAAAACAAAGGAGGTTGCCATGAGCCAAGAAGTTAAGATCTATACGACTCCAACGTGACCCTATTGCAAGATGGCAAAGGAGTTACTTTCGCAAAAAGGGGTTGCATTTACGGCCTACGATGTGACCAAGGACAAGGCAGCGCTGGAGGAGATGAGAAAAATATCCGGCGGCGCCCTGAGAGTGCCCGTGATATCGCTGTGCAACGAGGTGATGGTGGGGTTTGACCGTGACCGTGTTGAAATGGCCCTGAGGTGCCTTGACCACAGTTCCGAGGCTCAGTCAAACAAGAAAACGTCCCCGGCCACTCGATGTGCCGGGGGAAAGGGAGTTGATCGGCATGGGGGTGACATACTGTTCCACCTGTGATGCCCCCTTGTTTGCAGATCTTGACGTGGCAGTGGCAGGCGGCGGCAATTCCGCCCTCGTGGCAGTCATTGATCTGATGAAAGTGGCCCGGAAGGTATACATGGTCTCTTTGACACCGTTGACTGGTGACGAGATACTTCAGGATAAGGTGATGAGTTCGCCCAAGGTGGAGGTTTTCACCGAGTACAAGATTCTGCGGATTGTGGGAGAGTCAGCGGTTGAGGCCATTGAGATAGAGTCGTTAAATACTGGTGAGGCAAGAAGACTCAGTGTCGCCGGAATCGTTGTGGAGATTGGCCTGCTACCCAATTCCAAGGCGGTTATCGACACCCTTGAGACAAATCGCATAGGAGAGATTGTCATAGACTCCAGGTGCCGTACCGGTGTTGCCGGGGTCTTTGCGTGCGGGGATGTGACTGATGTCCCATTCAAACAAGTCATTGTGGCAGCCGGCGAAGGGGCTAAGGCGGCCCTGTCGGCTTATGATTATATCATCAATCAGAGATAGGGAGTTCATCGGGTGTCTCGCCCGCAAATTTCTAAAGAGGAGGGAATGAAAATGAAAAGACTTCTTATGGCACTTGTGGTCCTGGGGCTGGCCGTCGCTCTTACCGCTCCCGTTTTTTGTGGCGAGCAAGAGGATTACGGCCGCGATGACGAGTACGGCTATGCTTGGGGCCCCGGTCACATGATGGGTCCGGGTTATGGTATGGGTCCCGGTCACATGATGCATCGCGGCTCCAGAGGCTGGGGTATGGGTGGACGAGGTTGGAGATGGGATCAGAGCCCCCGTGGCTGGCGGTCGATGAAACCGGAGCAGCGGGAAAACTGGGAGAAGATGCGAAACAGCTACCTTATGGAGACCCTGGAGTTAAGACAGCAGTTGACCGCAAAAGAAATCGAACTACAGACCCTGTGGGTTCAGCCAAACATGGACAAAGCCAGGGTTGAGAAGCTCTCCAATGAGGTGGCCGATCTACGGGCCAAATTGTTCAAGAAACGTGACGAATTCTTACTCCAATGCCGCCGGGAGTTCGGCGATCAGGATTGGACATGCCCCGGCGCTGGGTGGCAAGGCGGCCGCTGGACACCTTAGCCATGAGTAGGGGGAACTCCTGCGTTCCCGTGCAAGGAACGATATGCCACGGGTGAAATCGACAAAGAAGAGTCCAAATCAATATGAAGCCCCAGGCGGAAAGGTCCCCTATCACCGCAGGTAATAGGAATGTGAATCTCAGGGACAAGAATGAGGTATCGCCATGAAAGAGTCGGATCTCAGGAAGTGGCACCGGCGCGTAGGTATCACCATAACAGTCTTCATCCTTATGAAAAACAC
>JAQYWL010000540.1 GCA_030145035.1 Desulfobacteria bacterium
ACCTTCACCCGGGCCGATGTTCCATCGCGACCTTCAATCACTCGCACCTTAAAATCGACAAGATGCATCTTTTCCAGATCCACCAGGAAGAATTTGTTCAGGGCCTTCCTCAGGGCATTGTCCAGGGCGCTTACCGGGCCGTTACCCTCTGCCGCAGTAATCTCCTGTTGATCCCCCACGGAAATCTTGATGGTGGCATATGCCCTGCAGGGAATATCCTTCTCTTTTTCAATAGCCACGCGAAACGACTCTAACTCGAAAAGCGGTTTGAACTGGCCGGTGAGCCTTCTCATCAGGAGTTCAAAGGAGCCTTCCGCCGCATCAAACTGATACCCTTCATGCTCCAATCGCTTTATCTCTTTGGCGATTCTCTTGCTGTCGAACCCATTTCCTCCCAACTCTATTCCCAGTTCCTTCGCCTTATAGTCAATGTTGCTCTTGCCTGAAAGATCCGAGATAAGGACACGCCGCTCATTGCCGACGACCTCTGGTTCCATGTGTTCATAGGCCTTTGGCGTCTTCATGATGGCATTGACATGGATGCCGCCCTTATGGGCAAAGGCGCTTTTTCCCACAAAAGGGCGTCCGTTAAACGGGGTCATGTTGGCCACCTCGCTGACGTAGCGAGAGACCTCCGTGAGATGGCCAAGATTCTGGTCTGTCATACATGATTGTCCCATCTTCAGTTGAAGGACCGGAATGACCGAAGTCAGGTCAGCATTGCCACACCGCTCTCCATACCCGTTGACAGTTCCTTGAACCATGACAGCGCCAGCGCGGACCGCCACCAGGGTGTTCGCTACGGCAAGACCACAGTCGTTGTGGGTATGAATTCCGAGTTTTACTGGAATACGCGGACATATCCTTTCCATGATCTCCTGTATTTCAAAAGGGAGGGTCCCACCATTTGTATCACACAGGACGATCACATCGGCCCCGCCTGAAACAGCGGCCTCGATTGTCTTCGTGGCATAGTCCGGATTGTTCTTGTAGCCGTCAAAGAAATGCTCGGCATCGTAAATGACTTCGCGGCCCTGAGAATGAAGGTAAGCCACGCTGTCGTAAATCATGGCCAGGTTCTCCTTAAGCGTAGTGGCTATGACCTTCTCGACGTGGAGATCCCAGCTCTTTCCAAAGATCGCCACAGCAGGGGTATCGGACTGTAGAAGGGCTATGATGTTTTGATCTTCTTCCGTACGCGTATTCTGTCGCCTCGTACTCCCAAAGGCTGTCAGGCAGGTATGTTTAAAGGGCACTTTTTGGGCCAGTTCAAAAAACTGCACATCCCTGGGATTGGAACCAGGCCACCCGCCCTCGATGTAGTGTATGCCAACAGCATCCAGCTTTTTGGCAATCCGGACTTTGTCTTCGGCAGAAAAATTGATCTTTTCTCCCTGCGAACCGTCTCTGAGTGTTGTGTCGTAAACCAAGATCGATTCCATAGCGCAAATCTCCAAGTAAAGAGTCCTGTTTAAATAGCAAAAAAAATCCGTTATCAGGAAGCCTGGTAACGGATATTCGAGCTAGTGTATGTCCAACAACCTAAGCCATTACCAAGCCTCCAGCCGGTAGCAGGGATATAATAATCCCTACTATTACAGCAATAATCTCTATGGTGCTCGTAATGGCCTGAGGTCTCATCATAAAAAATCCCAACACAGGGCGCACATGTAAATAGATCAACTAACAAATCGCCAATACCTTGTCAACACTTTTTACTGAGCATGGTCATAAATCTAAAATCGTAACTACTCAGGTTCCAAGGTTCACGGTTCACCGTCGACCGTTGACAGGTTAATCTCTGAACCGTGAACCGTGAACCTTGAACCTTGGAACCTGAAGTGATGGTGTGTTTTCGAATTCGCCCTGTAACCCCTCCGTTATCTTTCATTAGCCAGCTATTTACTCATGTAGTCTACAAAAAGCAATAACAAAAAAACCATAAAAGGCTACCTCGCCCTTAAGGACGGGCGTGAAGATCCTCCTACTCTTTGATCAAGCTACGTTCACGGAGGTATTCATGGGCAACTTCCGAACGAAGATATCGCGAAATGGAGGAAGGTCAAGGTAAAGGAAAGATAGGAGTTCGGATCACCTGTATGCTCGTTAGACTCGCTTTTTCAAAAGGCAGGGTCAGCAATATTAACACCTGGACCTATCCGAAAGAACGATACCCGTAGAATGGCAACAAAGGGTCACCCATTAAAGGGCAGGTCAAGATCCCCCAGATGTGCTCTAAGAACCGCCTCTAAATAGGGCGATTTCAACCTCTCTTCCAGAGATGAGTTCAGCCGCAGTTCTGCCACATTGTGGACAGACGAACATGGAAGTGTCCATGTCCAGATCAAACTCTATGTTACATTTGTCACATCGTCCCCTGGCAGGCACCACCCCTACGTTCAGTTCAGCCCCTTCAGCCACCGTGCCCTCTGAGGCCGTTTCAAAGGCAAAGGTTAGCGCTTCCGGGACAATGGTGCAAAGGCTTCCTATTCTTATGTGCACCCGGCTGACGCGGGAAACCCCATGCTTTTTGCTTTCGTCTTGTAGGTCTTTGAGCAAACCATGGACAATGGAAAGTTCATTCATTAGCCAGGAAACCCTCCCCATAAGATAGATCTAGCCAGACATATCACCTTTGTCTATATTCCTTAGCATAAAGAAGCGGAGATGTCAAGCATATATTGTGGTTCAAAAGATTTAGATACAACATATAGTGCTTCCTTTGCCTTTCTCCACCTGTGGTTCGGCATCACTCTGAAGCGAGAAGACGGGGACATCGTTGACTATCTTGAATAGGTCTGATGTGAAGATTTTGGAGTAGGCGCTCAAAAAAACAACACGATGAGCAGGGTTACACTTCTAAGGACAGAAGATCGCAAGAATGGGAAAGTCAGGGATATTGTGATCGCGGGAAATACTGAACAGAAATACTGAACAAGGGATAGAGGAAACCAATGGGATGAGGCTTAACGATTGCAGTGTTCCAACTTCATTACACAACGTTCTTTTGTCTTTCTACCTTTCTAATTTGCCCTCCTGGTTCGTCCATGATGTACTGCCATGTTCCCGCGTCCATGATGACACAGGGCCATTTTTCGATGTAAACATCAGTGTAACCACAGGCCAGGTTGTTCGGTAACGAAAGCAAAAAGAGAGTGAACAAGATTATTCTTATCATGCATCCACCGCCACAATGGGTAGTAATTGGAGCTGGAGATTATTCTCCTGGTATAGCAAAAAACATGCAAAATTAACGGCTTGCACCTTTTGCTCATTATTTTCAATGAGTTAGCTCCAAATGCACGAAAAGCCAGATCCAAAATATTGGGTAAAAAAGGTAATATATTGAGAAAAAAAATGCCACTTGATAGCAAAATGATGGAGCTATATATCTTCGGGATTCAGTTTATTCTTGCCTTATTCTTGCCTTATTCGTCCTGAGTCTCCCAAGGACCAGACCGCGCCACTGAAAATCAGCGCCACGTCGTAGGCGTTATGGCCTGCAAGTCGAACGATATCCAATACAAGACGAATATCTACTCCCTTTTCTTGAGCTACAAGAGTAGTTTTTCGGGGGAGAAATAGGGAACAACACTGAAATATTGAGTGCGCCAGGAAGGCGTATTTGCAATTGAATGCGAGGTCTCACCGGTAAATCTCTCCACCCCAAAGCTGTTCCAAGAATATCTGCCAGGGGAGTATTTCGATTCCATCTTCCGTCATGCGCGGTTTTGCATCCAATGATACCAGTATACTTCGCCGGGCCGAATATTCTTCTTTGAATCTTCGAAGCCCTTTTAGGTGTGTCGTATGAGCCAGTTCGGTAGCTTTTACTTCGATCGCAATTTCATGATCTCCAATGATGAAATCAACTTCAAATCCGGAAGCTGTTCTCCAATAAGAGATCGGGTAAAACAATTCCGAATAACCGGAGTGGGCTACGATTTCCATCCATATATAATGCTCAAAGGCCCGGCCAAAGAGCTCAGAGCCCGGAACCACTTTGCCGCGGCGACTGAAGTGAATCACCGGGGAAAGGTCAAAAAAGTAGAATTTCGGGCTGGTCACTAATCGCCGCTTTTTCCTTTTTCGAAAGGCTGGCAACTGCCGCCCGATCAGTGTCTCTTCAAGGATTTGGAAATATTCCTTGACCGTAGGGCTGCTGATTCCGCACTCACGGGCTATGTTGGAATAATTGAGTATTTCTCCGTTCGACAGCGCAGCCACCTCAAGAAACCGGCTGAACGCGGGAATATTGCGCGTCAAAGCCTCAGCCGCAATTTCTTCCTTAAGGTAGTCGCCGACATACGACTGAATCAGTCGACTCGGTCTGGCACTATCATAATGGCGGGGAATGAGTCCTGAATTTAGCGCTTTTATCAACGAGAAAGCAGGGATTTCCGGAAAAACCAGAGGATACAGTTCATAGCGAATGGCACGCCCGCCCAGCAAATTGGCGTGGCCACGCCTTAATTTTCTGGCACTCGACCCACACAATATAAACCGCAACCCTTTATTTTCCATCAACCAATGCACCTCATCAAGAAGAGCTGGTATTTTTTGGATTTCATCTATTATGATCGGATCGCGCTGAGAATTTGCATCAAGTCCTTGCGCCAGGCATTGTTCACGGATCAGGCTCGGCTCGCGTAACAGCCGCTGATATTCCGTCGACAGCAATAGATCATAGCGTATTGCTTGATGAAACAGCATCTTCAGCAGCGTGCTTTTTCCGGTTTGACGCGGCCCCCAAATGAAACAAGTCTCTTGGGAGCTCAGATTTAACTCTTGTATTCGTTTATACATGTATATTTAAAATCTTTCCTTTAATATACATAAACTGTATACACTGTAATTGTAAGATATGCAAGTATTTTTCTTCCTTCCCGCCCTTCAAAATCTCCCTTACATGAACTCTCTTTTCCATATCCACCTGGAAAATCTCAAAATTCTTTTGCGGGCAACTTGAAAGCGACAACGGTTGTCAATGAAGAGGCCGTTGTTCAACGTCGGGGAGCCCACGATCACTGCCCCGGCATCAAGGACCTCGGTCATAATGTCGCTCCGGTCACAGCGTCTCAAGTACATGGGCCTGGCATCCACACCTTCTTGTCCAAGGGCACCCACAATCGCTCTGCCATCATTTCAGTGCTGTGCCACATGGTGTCGTAGACGACTACTGCAACGCCCAGCCAGTAATAGAATCGCGAAGCGATTGTATAACTTGACAATGATTGAGGTATAGTGCATATTATGCGCATAATAACATTTTCCAAAAGCTGAAACAGAAGGAGGTTGGTATGGGAAAAGTTAGGGTGAACATAACACTAGATGATGATCTATCGAGATTTCTCAAGGGCTTTTCGCTTTCTCAAAGATTATCCATGTCAGAATTGATAAACCAATGGGCTTTGAATCTAAAACGAGCTCAAGAGAATCAAGGAATGGAAACTATTCTGTCATCTCCTGAGTTTTACAAGTCCCTGATGGAGACTCTTAACAAGACCCGATCGGGCAAAATAAAGTGGCACAATCGCGAAGAGGTCTTTGGAAATGAATGAGACCTTTTCGGATGAATTCATCAAATCGCTGAAAAAATTTTCCTCCGTTAGAAAGCGCATTGTCAATAAGATCGACAAAATATTGCAACATCCTCTGATGGGTGAACCTTTGAAATACGATCTTCGTGGTTTACTCAGTGTTCCAGTAGCAAAGAATTTTGTCATCGTTTACAGCTATTGCAGAATCTGTCGCAAAAGAGGTGACGACAAAATCCTACGCTGTCATGACTGTTCTGATATGATCGACGAAACAGTACGTTTTTTTGATGTCGGTCCTCACGACAAGGCTTATGAAATCGACTGATTCCATATTCCAAAATAACCGGCTCTATAAGAGCGGAATTGCCACCTGAAGCCATCAAGACGTTCCAATGGCTACTCCTTCTCGAATTCGTCCTGAGATGCTCCGCATTTGGAGATATCGCCCACAACCAATGGTCAGGCAGGGTATAACAAATCACAACTATCAGGTGGTGGGATTCTATTACGTTATGGAAACCAACGCATTATTGGAAACGGAAAAGATCATAAGGGGAGATAAATACTGAAGGTGGTCCCGTGCCCTTTCTTGGATTCCACATCAATATATCCGCCATGGCTCTTTACAATGCCGTAAGTAGAAGCCAAACCAAGACCGGTGCCCCGGCCCATCTCCTTGGTGGTAAAGAACGAATCAAATATGCGCTCCACAGTTTCCTTATCCATACCTATGCCTGTGTCAGTAACCGTTAACAGGACATAGTTGCCCGGCTTTGGTTCATAGAGCTTGCCCTTCATATCATTGTGGGTCGTATTCGCGGTTTTCAAGATAAGATCCCCACCGCCAGGCATGGCGTCAGCAGCATTAATAAACAGATTCAATAGCACCTGCTGAATCTGACCCTGGTCTGCTTCTATGGAAAATAACTGCTCTTCCAGCTCTCGATGAATCGTTATCTCCTTCTTTGTTCTGCCAAAAGTCTCACAGGTCTCCTGAACTAATTTGTTAAGGTTAATGGATTTGATCTCATATTTGCCCATCCTCGCATATCCCAGGAGCTGTGACGTGAGTCTGGCGCAACTTTGAACCTGCTTTTCGATCTTGTTCAAGCGTTCGTAATGTGGGTGAGTGGAATCTATATGCATAAGCATTAAAGATACATTTCCTTGGATACCCATGAGCAGGTTGTTAAAGTCATGGGCAATGCCACCAGCCAGGGTGCCAATGGCCTCCATTTTCTGGGCTTGTTGAAATTGGGCTTCAAGACGCTTATGATCGGTAATGTCTCGCAAAATGTGGATACTGCCCACCGGAATCCCGTCACGATCCAAATGGATGGCCGCACTTATACTGACGTCAAGAATACTTCCATCTTTGGCATATCGACGGCTTTCAACACCAGTGAAACTCTCTCCCGCCAGCACCTTATCAATAATCATTTGTCGCTCAGGCCAGTTCTCATCAGGAACATAATCCAATTCCTTGCCTAAAAGCTCCTCTGACGTCCACCCGAAAACCCGTGTGAATGCCGGATTAATATAGGTACACTTACCCTCCATATCGTAGGCAACAACAGGGTCCGGAGACGCTTCCAGCACCGTATGATACCTCTCTTCGCTCTCTCTCAGCGCCTCCTCTGCCCGCTTGCGCTCGGTAATTTCCATTGTGACCTCGACGACACCTGCAATGTCGTTATTTTCATCCCAAAGTGGATAGCCTCTCACGAACCATACTCGCCCGTCTCGACTAGTCATTTCTGCTTTCTGCGGTTGACCTGTTTCATAAGTTTTCACAACAGGACAACCTGGACAAGGCTTGCTGAGGTCGTGCCACACCTCGTAGCAACGACGCCCCACCAATTCCTCAGGGGCCAAGCCGCGCACTTGCCTCGCCACTCCGTTTACCCATACCATCCTATGTTCCGCGTCGTGATACACTACATACTCCGACATGCTGTTCAGAATGGCCTTTTTTTCCTGTTCGCTCTTTCTCAGTGCCTCCTCTGCCCGCTTGCGCTCGACAATCCTTTTTTCTTCAATCCTGAACACATCCCAGAAGAGGCGGGCAGCCACATGGCCCATCAGTCGGATGTGGTCTGGTTTGGTTCTAAAGATCTCGTTGACTACCTGATCACGACCCGTCAGTTCGATAATCATATTGAGGTCCTTAAGCTGGTACAGATTGCGATAATCTTGTGTTGTGTAAACTCCTTTTTCCTGGGCATACCGGTAACCCACAGCCTTGGGATTGGTACAGGCTACCCCAATGAGCTTCATCCGAAGCTGGCTGAGCCTTTCGGCAAATATCATATCCATAACGGCCTTGCACCCAGGACCACCACCTACAATGGCCACGTTAAGCGCCTTAAGCTGTTCCATCATTTGACCCCTTTCTAATTACCTGATTCAAATTGAAGCTAGGGTGGTCCACCCAAGCACAAATTGAAGGATACTCAGGAAATCGTAAGATTTTCGCGCTTCTTAGAGTCAAGAAATAACGACAGTCTTGAGTTTCTGGCTAACCGGATGACATACAGTATGTGGGAAGAGATCAGCACTCTTGGAAATCTATAAATATCAAAAGCATATCAAAACCTCAACCAATTTTTCTTCCCGATCTTCGATTGACATTATCCCAGCAATCCTCTATCAACCAGATTCAACTAATATTCCAACAGGAGACCCTCATGACCAAAACCCAACTCATAGACACCCTGAGACAGGAAACCGGCCTCTCACAAACCAAATCCAAACAGGTCGTCGAGCTGTTGTTTAACAAAATGTCCAACGCCCTTGCTGCTGGCGACAGGGTCGAGATCAGGGGCCTATGCAGCATCTATGTAAAGGAATATAAAGGGTACACCGGCCGAAACCCCAAGACCGGAGAACCCACCCAGGTGCCACCCAAGAAGCTACCCTTCTTCAAGTGCAGTAAGGAACTGAAGGAAAGGGTTGATTATAAGTAACCCAAAACCAGTAATAAAATCGCTTCGTGATTTTATTTACAATCCAGTTAAGGAGGCGAGCAAAGATGAAACAATTGAAGAAAGATCTAAAGGCTGTAACCAAGGAATTCGACGCTCTTACAAAAAAGACAAAAAGACTGACAGACGAACTCAAAAAGAAGGCGGTTGATCAACTGGGGAAGGCGCGAGCAGCCGTGAAACCAGAAGTCGCTGCACGAAAGACAGCCCAAGCACTAAAGTCCCTCTCGAAGACCATGGACAAAGTGATCAAGGCGGTTGAGAAGTTCGAAAAGGAACAGGCCGCAAAAAAGAAACCCAAGGCTAAGGTTAGAGCGAAAACTGCGAAGAAGGCTCCGGCAAAAAAAGCCACGACTAAGAAGAAAGCCGCAAAACCGACGGCCACTGACCAGGTACTTCAGATTATCAAAAGGTCAAAGAAGGGCGTTGATGCTCCCATGTTGATGAAAAAGACGGGGTGTGAGGATAAGAAGATCAGGAATATTCTTGTCAGGGCCTCCAAGCAGGGAAAGATAAAGAGAGCTGGCAGGGGGATTTATGTAGGGGCCTGATACAGGCCAATGGGGACATCATAAATAAATAGGGGAAGTGATGGGGACGCTGGTAAGAAAGTAAAAAACCTTATTCGATTAATTGCAACCCATTTTCGCGGGCAATGGTTTCTCCCCTTTCGACCGAGAACCCCACGCCAGGGGAGCTCATTTCCAACCGCCTGGCCAGTTCTCTAAGCGACATCCCCAACTCACTGACTGCCCAAAAGCAGAAAAGACTCCTTGTTTTCACTTCTCGTTGCTGCTTACCCTTGACGGCTTCGTAAAAAGTCCAACTTCTGCGTTGCGCTGCATCCTTCGTCACTGCGGCGTACCATAAGTACGCCTCATTCCTCAGGATTTGCGCGCCTTCAATTTGGAGCTTTTTACTTTGCCGTCTAACGACGTTCGATTCCACGGATCATGATGTGATGCAGGACACCGGGTGCCTGCCCGCCATCGCGAGGCTCAGGCAATGCGGGCGGGCGTCAAGGCGGGCTTGTCTTGGCATGGGATCTATTACGCACTTACGCTTTCCTTTGGCAACTTAATTTATTACCAGCGTTATACATTCTACCATTCTACCCCCTGTGGCTGAAGAAGGAAGATAGCAATTCCGCTGATTATAATGGCCACTGACCAAATAATAAACCTCTGCGCCCCGTATCTGTTGATTTTGTACCAGTTTTCTTCAGATTCAAAAGCTTTCCCCATACCAAACGCGTACCAATGGTTCATCTTTATTGCACCTTTTAGCAGAGGAATGCTTATAACAACAAAAATCAGGCCACAGGCAACGAGAGAAATGCCAAGCCTTATATTGTGCTTCGGATAAAGACACAGCCACCGGCACTAAAATTGAGTGAACATCAGCTTTCCAAATGAATCACTCATTGTATCAAGTCTCCTTTATAACAGTACTATACTTCTTTTTTAATGAATTCAATATTCCCATAACTATCTTTTCGTCCTTTTTTGTGAAGGAAACCGTTTTGGTTTGGTTGTTTGTATTCAAAACAGATCCATTGTTGAGCAGAGCGGTAGTAAATGCTTCATATATTTGCTTATCAGGGAACTCAAGAATTGTATGAATCGTACGTTTTAGTGTGAACTGTTTTCTTTTTTTGGCACTCTTTTTTGGCTTGTTCTTTCTGGCAAACCTGCTTTGAACATTATCCGGAAGGGACTTAAGACCTGAGTTAGGATGATTTACATAGATAGGAATCTTTCCGGCTTTTTCCAAATGTTTATATAGCTTTTGAGGATCACGGACAATGTTGACATCCGGTGCGAGGGCTACCGAGGCAAACTGTTCGGCAGAGTCCTTGTCCATATTGCCTTCCAGCAGGCCGAAGCCTTGATAAACAGTAAAGTTATCAGCATGCTCAGCCCAGGCTGCAATCTCTTTTTTCACATTAACTGGTATATCGTGAACTGAAAGCCCTTTTAGCAGGCCGTTAACATCCAGCCTCTCATTGACAGCAAGTTGTTCAATCACTTTCTTCTTGGCCAGTTTTAAAACAGTATGAACATCCTCTGTGACGATATTACACAGGTCAAACAGTCGGTCCAGGGCTTTTGCAGGATAGAACATGGAGTTGACATGTATCTCATAATTCGGCAGTACTGTTATTTCAGGTTCCTTGATTGATTTGTTCATGGCACATAATAAGCGGTCGGTAACCCGGAAAGCCCGGAGTTTATTAATTGACGGAATAACCTCGTCTTTTTCGTTGGAATATGCCACATCAACATAGCCCATATTAAGCGTTATTCCTTCAAGAAAGCGTTCGATAAACCTTCCTTCAACTCTTAGAAACCTGTCTTCTAAATTTCCAACGCCCCAGGATTCGCCCCATGCCCCACCTACTTTTCTCTCACTGAAATTATGGTAGCGACCTTTCTTATGCTCGACGATTTTTGAGGGGAGCTTCTCAGGGATAAGGAAAAACGGATTATTGTTCTCTATGTACTCAATCAGCGACGCAGTGCTGTACCAAACCCCGGGCCGGCAGTTGGCTATCAACTTAAGCAGATATGTCCTTGCTTTTGGAAAAGCAATGTGCTTCATCGTTCCCGTGGCACAACCGCTATAGTCAAACTTATCCAGGATACTCAAAGGGGCCCTGACAAAGAATTCGTTTCTACAGGGTGCGGCATTAGTTACAAGGGCTTTCAGTATTTCCTCTTCCTGTTTCTGCAATGAGTGATTCAAAAAATTATCATACGTTTTATCGGAAAATACTATGTAGTTGTCAGGATAGGATTCCGTATGGCTGGAATAGCCCATGTATGTTCCTTTAGTACGGTAATCAACAAAGTGAAGTTTCAGGCTGAGACGGTCAACAAAAGCTATCCAGGCTGAATATCCCTCCTCGTTTACATCCCTGATCAAGGAATTATCTGACATCATTTTTGCAATGCGTTTAAGATGGGCCTTTGGCAGTGAGTTGTCCCTGTGGGCGCGCTTTATCTCATTGCAGGACACATACCGAGCCAAGGCATGCAGGTCTCTGCGCAGATCGTATGTATTAACAAAAACTTTTAGGTTTTCCACATCTGTTTTTTTAAGCTTAATCATTGGCATTGGCATTGGCATCAATGAATTTTACTGCATGTCCTGATTTGGTTACAACCTTTTGGATTTCCGAAAGCAGGTTTACAGGAAATGAGATGAATTCCTCAGAAAGGGAGACCACCTGTTTTGTATCGGTAAATTTCTTTTCCAGAAGCACTTTCAGGCTTAAATCTCTGATCCTTGCTGTCATAAGGTTGTTGTGGACAACGGTTTTGCCTTCCCGTTTATTTATTGCCCTGACGATCTTTGTGAATGCCTGATGATGTTTTTGCAGCCAGACAAATGTTGGGGCCTCTTTTATTTCTTCCGATGCGTGACTGATTTTTACAAGGTCCGGCTGGAACGTAAGCCTTCCTTGCCGTATGCTCATATTGCATGTTCCGCACAACCGTTCAAGGGTGTCCAAGGGTATGCATGAAAGGTCGATTTCAATAAAGTCATGGTTTTTTATTGACAGAAAATCTTCAGGCTTCCGGTTGCCAATGCCTGTATCAATTCTTAGTAACCGGTAAAATGTTTTCCCGTCGCTCGTAATCTTTTCAAGGCATCCGTATTTCCAGCCTTTTTCGCATGCAGACCGGATATGGGGCAGCTTTGTGACTGTCGGGTACGCTATTTCCCAAAGAGGAAGAATATCATCCGGCACAGCCCACTCGCGTTCTTTTAAAAAGGACAGCGCATAACTGATAATCTCTACAGGAGACAGCGGACTATTGTCCGACTTGGGATCAATCCTGACAGAACTTGACCATCGTGAGCTGTTCCAGCCGTTTAGCCGCTTAACAGTAAACGGACTTTTACCCAGAAGCAGTGATCCATCCTTGATATGCAAGTTGCCCTGGACTGAATCTGATTGAGGGTCCGGGGCTTTTTTGGTTTCAAGAATCTCGGCAAGTTTATCCCGGAGAACATGTTTTCGCTCTATTTTATCGCCAGGTTTGTCAATAAGTACAGGCTCTGCCGGCGGAGGCAATAAATGTGAGAAATCGGTGGGGAACATGAATCGCTGCCTCTCCAGCACGGTGGTGTTCCCCCATCCCTTTGGCTTCTCGGCATATAGAAGCAGCCCCTTCCGGATCAGCTCAGTTTTGACCTTATTGAATACTACTTTGTATTTATCATTGAAAGTATAGCCGTAACCACCTGGATATGCTTCTTTATACAGCCGAGTAAAAAATTTAATATCCGTTTCCTCGCCGGCAGCATTGAGCAGATGAAGAAACAGCGTCTGCCTTTCGTCCAGGGAAGTCATGGCCTTTTCAATTCCGGTGTCACTAAGAAAATTGTGCTGGAAGAGATTACGGGATTTCAAACATGCCGGCGGCAAATCCCGTATTTTACAAATTGCTTTTATATCGGCCTGACTTAGCCCCAACTGGCACATCCGTTTCAGCATTTCATCTTTGTCCATACATTCCTCGGCATCCTTCATTTTCGCCATAAAGTAGTTTACACCTATTGACCAGTGTTCAGGTTTCAGTGTTCAGGTTTCAGGTCTTGCTTTTTCAGTTTCTGACACCTGACACCTGACACCTGACACCTGACACCTGACACCTGAC
>JAQYWL010000544.1 GCA_030145035.1 Desulfobacteria bacterium
AAACCTGACACCTGACACCTGGCCATTGAACTCAATAACCAACAATCTTGATTTACATCCCATTTACGCTCGCTTTTTCAATAGGCTAAATTGATACGGGAACACTATACCGTCTATTCTTGCTAGCAGGAATCATGCCGTAATGCTCCAGCCAAACAATTTTCCATAACTCCACACCATTAGAGCTTCTTTGTTGAAATATCTAAGTATGGAAATGCAGGCAAATTTGATTCGCGATCCGGCAATGTGTCAAATTGTTGACCCTATGTAGAGGCATGCAGGCTTGCAATTATGCCGAAAAGCTGTTAAGAAACTCCACACTACGGCATTTGGCAAAGCCGCATGGGTCTGTCGGCCCCGGTGACTGAACACGACAGCGGCGTAGCCCCTGGCCCAGACCGAGAGACAGCACGGCCGGGGATAAACCCCGGCCCTACATAGGGTCTGGCAGGGCGGGCTTTTACCTTTCAGCTTATTATCCGGCTCAACCCTGGCCCAGACCTGGTTTGCCAGTGTGTCAGATGCTGACGTGAACCACGCGCCAGGGCGGGCCGGCCTAACCGGCTAAACGGGCTAAACCGCAAAAACAGATGTATCAGAATTTCATTTACTTCATTCTAGTCCTTCTCATCTACACCACCTATTACCCTCCGGAAACCCCCTATCTTGGACCTTCTGAGACCCTGGGTATCTTTTTATTGGGAGTAGGCATGCTTGCAATAACCTCAAAAGCTGCCTTTGACGCCCTATCCAAAAAGATTGATCTCAGGGGGGGCCTTGGCCTCCACGGCGAGTTCGACCGGCTGTTCAATCGACAGGCCATACTGGCCATTATCATCTTTGCGATGAACATCTACGCATTAAACCTGAAATTCTATTTTATGAACATTCCTCCATTTTCAAGCTCTCCCACGCTCACCGCCCTCCTGTTTATTGGCCTTTTCATAGGCTACCTTGCCATCATATGGGCAAGGGCCTATAAACCTTATAAGACCCTGTTTCAGACAAAACTCTCCAGACGATCCTATGTGCTTTCCAATATTTCGTTCATCCTTCCTGTAATCTTACCGTGGCTCATGATCTCGGCAGGCGTGGACATAATCAATATCCTACCATTTTCCACCCCCAAACGTCTGCTCGTCACACCGGAAGGACAGGTCATTTTCTTTTCGTTTTTTCTGGCGGCCCTGGTTGTTATCGCCCCTTCCCTGATCAAGTTTTTCTGGCAGTGTCGCCCCTTGCCGGAGGGCCCGAAGCGTAGACGCATCGAGGCCATATGCGAAAAGGCCAGGTTGAAATACAATAATATTTTGAAGTGGCCAATCTTTGAAGGCAAACTGCTGACGGCAGGGGTCATGGGACTAATCAAGAGGTTTCGTTACATCCTCGTAACAGAAAGCCTGCTTGAAATCCTGAATGATGATGAGATCGACGCTGTCATGGCCCACGAGATCGGCCACATCAAGAAAAAGCACCTGGTCTTCTACCTCATATTCTTTCTGGGCTTCATCGTGCTCTCCTATGCTGCCTTTGATTTGATCCTTTATGCGATCTTGTACAGTAATCTGTTGTTTCCCATTGCACGCGATATCCGGTTCGAGCACGTCACCCTGACATCGATCCTCTTAACCGTAGCCATGGCAGGCATTCTGTTGATCTACTTCCGCTACGTTTTCGGGTACTTTATGCGCAACAGCGAACGACAGGCCGATCTTTACGCCTTCGATCTCCTGGGAAGCAGCCGCTGGCTGGTTTCATCCCTGGAAAAGATCGCTCTTTACAGCGGCCAGAGCCACGACAGGCCAAGTTGGCATCATTTCAGCATCCGGCAGCGGATCGCTTTTCTGAACAAGTGCGAAGCCGACAGGCGCATGATCGTACGGCACGACAGAAAACTGCGCAGGAGCATCATGCTCTTTATAGGCGGGCTGTTGTGTACCGCATACGCGGGCTATGCCATCAATTTCGGAGAGATGGGAAAGACGTTAAACAAACACTTTCTCCAAAAGGTCCTGATCAAAGAAATCAAGCGGAATCCAACAAATCCCCGGCTATACACCGTGCTGGGCTATATTTACCACGACAACAAGGCGTATGCGCAGGCCATCGAGGCCTATGAGAAATCGATTGAGCTTGCGCCCCGCGATCCGGAAACCTTGAACAACCTGGCCTGGCTCTATGCCACCTGCGAACAGCCTCAATACCGGGAGCCCATAAAGGCCCTTGTGTATGCACGACACGCTGCGGCCATGAAGCCGGTGCCTCATATCCTGGACACCTTGGCGGAGAGCTACTATGTAAATAGATTGTATGAAAAAGCGATAATGACTATCAAACAGGCATTGGCCATGCAGTTAGAAGATAGAGCTTATTATGAAAGCCAGCGGAGGAAGTTTGAACAAGCAGCGGTTCATCAACGAATGAGGGAGTAATGGAGTATTGGAGGTTGTATGAAACCCCCCAGGCAACGCTTGGATGTCCTTCTGGTCGAAAGGGGACTTGCCCAGAGCCGACAGCGTGCCCTGGCATTCATCCTTGCCGGTGAGGTCTATGTCGATGGTGAAAGAATAACCAAGGCAGGCAGTCTGTTACCAGTCAATTGTGCCATTAGGATCACCGGCGGAGATATCCCCTATGTAAGCCGCGGAGGCATAAAACTCGAAGCTGCCCTTCATGCCTTCAACGTTGATGTTACAGGCCTCACTTGCCTTGATGTTGGGGCCTCCACCGGGGGGTTCACCGATTGTCTTCTCAAGCACGGGGCAAAACACGTGACAGCAGTAGATGTCGGCTACGGCCAGCTCCACTGGAAACTGCGATCCGACCCGCGGGTCAAAGTCATAGAACGGACCAACATCCGACACCTTGATGCAGGTGCCATGCCCGGACGTGTGGATCTTGCCTGTATTGACGTCTCCTTTATCTCATTGAAAATTGTGGTCCCCACTGTTTTGAAATTCGTGAAACGGCCCGGCAACATCATCTGCCTTGTCAAGCCTCAGTTTGAGGTAGGAAAAGGGTTGGTGGGCAAGGGGGGCGTCGTTCGTGATCCGGACCTCCATAAGGGGGTCATCGATGACCTTAGCGGGGCATTTCAAGACCTTAATCTCCGTATACTCGGGGTCATACCCTCCCCTATTCTCGGTCCCAAGGGGAATCAGGAATTTCTGATGTATCTCCAATAAGGCCTTTTTCCAATTGACTCTAAACCCCTGTTTACAGTATATTCTTTCTACATCAATCACTGTTATTGTCCATTTCCTGTAGAACTACTTTCTTAATAATGAGATTCGTGTTTTTTCTGGCATAAAAAGTAAAACATAATCACGAAAGCACGAAAGATTGAAAGCACGAAATAGAATAAGAGGGGTATTCCATTAGCTCAAGTGATGCATTAATCAAGCATGCATACTGTATTATCAAGCACCTATCTCCTATTTAT
>JAQYWL010000365.1 GCA_030145035.1 Desulfobacteria bacterium
CAAAGGTTCAAAGCCTGCCCTGCCCGCCCTGGCGCGACAGCCTTGGACGGATGTGTCATCCATGTCATCCCGGTCTGGGCCAGGGGCGCGACACGCTCGTGAGAGACTATCACGCTCACCAACCAGGTCTGGGCCAGGGGTTGTCAACCGTGAAACCTGGAGTGGTGTCAGGTGTCAGGTGTCAGGTGTCAGGTGCCAGGAAAGACAACCCTGAAACCTGAACCCTGGAACCCTGAACCTGGAACCGATCACTTTAGGTCAAAATAATAAATCAACCAACTCGGAGATTGTCTGCACCCCGACCGTCTCAATATCGGCCAGCCCTTTGAGGTGCTTCAGATTGTTTCCGGGAAGGAGGCACCGCCTAAAACCCATCTTTCGTGCCTCGTGCACCCTCGGCTCGGCTTGACTGATTCCGCGAACTTCCCCTGTTAGCCCGATCTCACCAAAGACCAGAGTAGACTCCTTGACAGGTTTATCAAAGAAACTCGAAGCAATAGCCGAGACAATCCCAAGATCTACAGCAGGCTCATCCACCTTTACGCCACCGGTCACATTGACAAAGATGTCTTGATTCATTAACTTCAGACCAAGTTTCTTCTCCATGACAGCGACGAGCAGAGAAACCCTGTTGTAGTCTACACCCAGAACTGTTCGCCGTGGGGTGCCAAAGCTGGCTCGGCCAACAAGGGCCTGGAGCTCAAGCAATATGGGCCTGGAGCCTTCGATGCTGGCTGTTACCACAGAACCGGGGACAAGAGATGGACGTTGAGACACGAATATTGCGGAAGGATTCAGAACTTCACAAAGTCCATTATCCCTCATCTCAAACACGCCTATCTCGTTGGTGGAACCAAAGCGATTCTTGACTGCACGAAGTATGCGAAAGATGTTGTTTTGCTCGCCCTCAAAATAGAGCACTGTATCGACGATGTGTTCCAGGAGCCTGGGGCCTGCTATGGCACCGTCTTTGGTAACGTGTCCTACCAAGAAAATCGGAATGCCGGTCCGCTTTGCCAGGTGCATGAGGTGCATCGTCGCCTCCCGCACCTGGCTGACGCTTCCAGGTGCAGAGGTCAATTCATGGGTAAACACGGTTTGAATCGAATCCACAACCATTGCATTCGGAACCATTTCATCGGCCACGGCCCTTATCGATTCGAGCGCGACCTCTGATACCACCCATAGATCGTCCGAATCAGTACCGAGGCGGTCACTTCGAAGCTTGATCTGCTCAAGGGATTCCTCGCCGGAGATGTAAAGCACCTTGTGCTTGCCCTCTGCAAGCCGGTGCAAGACCTGGAGCATCAGTGTAGACTTGCCAATGCCCGGATCTCCTCCTACCAGGATAAGGGACCCGGGAACCAGCCCGCCCCCGAGCACCCGATCAAATTCCTGTATACCTGTACTGATGCGGCTTTGCTGATTCATTTCCACTGTGTGGATCGGAACAGGTCGGGACCACCGGGTGGGCATCGATCCGCCGGATGAAAGGGTGTGGCTCTGCTTTTCCTCCACCAAGCTGCCCCATTCGCCACACTCAGGGCATTTACCCATCCATTTGAGTGATTGATAAGCACAACCCTGACATACAAAGATCGTTTTGCTTGCCTTGTTACTTTTCAAGATGGATTCTCCTTGAGGTATCAGCTTATTGCTGTCCCCCTGACGTACAGGGCTCCGTCAAAGTCACATTGCGCAACCATAAGAAATCCCTCTAAACCTGCCCGCCATTGCCGTATGTGCCGGCACTGTAGCTCCGCTGCGAGCCAGGCGTTGGCACCTGCCCGCCATTGCCAATAAACAAACTGCATGCCACACATGAATTGCCAGGCGAGTGGCAGGCGGGGGCGGGTCCCCCTTTAATAAAGGGGGACTTTGAAGTTTCCCCCCCCCCCCTTTTTTTTGAAAAGGGGGGATAGGGGGGATTTTAGGAATGAGGCAATTTTCATTGTAAAACGTTCTGTTAAGGCTTATTTTGACGTTTCCCTTCCCTGACGCATAGTTGACTTGACGTTTCGGAAATTTCATACCATGAACTTGGATGCAAGAAAAACGAATTTTTTGCAGATGCCCACCGCCCGGCTGACGTAGGTCGATCCGTACCTGTTCACGGTTTCTTGCATACTGTTACAAAGTGTCTTACCTACCATAGGTTAAAGTGGAGTACCAGTACTCCAATACTCCAATACTCCAATACTCCGTGAACGGTTACGTCGATCCTTTGACAAGGCGATTGGGGCGCTCAAAGAGGTAGAGCATAGATGTCACACACGCTTTGAAAAACGCTAAGAAGAAGGTTTTGTTTGACAATCTGCGCCAAACAACATAGTCTACGCGCAAAATGATAAACATGAGCTGGCACGGCCTCCGGCCCGTAGGCTTTCTGCTCGTAGAGCCTACAGCTCGGAGAGGCCTACGCCCCGGAGGGCTCGTATGAGCTTTCCAAGCCGGGGGCCTCCGGCTCGAAGAGAGGTATGAATGGAAAGAGATGCTTTGAATAAGATTGCTGTCATCGGTATGGGCTATGTGGGTATACCGGTGG
>JAQYWL010000385.1 GCA_030145035.1 Desulfobacteria bacterium
TATCTCTATCAGGCATGTGACATATTCTGTTTACCGTCACGAACTTACGTTGTTAAAGAAGGTCTACCAGTTTCCTTGATGGAGGCCATGGCCTCCGAGCGCCCGCTCATTTCCACCCGACACGCGGGCATTCCAGAACTCGTTCCCGATATACTAATTGAAGAAAACGATAGCGAAGGCTTGGCAAATGCTATTGCCCGTCTTGCGGACAACCCTGAGATGCGGAAATCGATGGGCAAACGAAATCGAAGTATCGTGGAGGATCGATATTCAAAACGGAATGTACAGCAACTCAGAGAATTATTTGAAGAGGTCGGAACCAAATGCGTCTAACAAGCGAGGAGGACACGCCTTGAACAAGGTAATGGTCACAGGAGGTGCCGGGTTCATTGGCTCCCAATTAATCAGAGATTTGCTTCAAGATGGATTCGAAGTTCTTGTGTACGATAATATGTCCACTGGTAAACAAGAATTGCTGCCTGCTGGGCAATCAGGCTTGACAACGATTGAGGCAGACATCCTCCATCCAAAGCAACTCGAGGAGGTTATGCTGAGATTCGACCCTGAAATCGTGTTTCGCCTTGCAGCTATTCATTACATCCATATTGCAATGCTCACCCCTTCGAGACAATTCAGGTGAATGTGGCGGGCACTCAGGCTGTTTTGGAAGTGTGCAAAACTATTAATGTAAAACGGATTGTGGTAGCGTCTTCCGCTGCGATTTATCCGGTTTCGGATAATCCTCATTCTGAGACACAGGCCACTGAACCCTGTGACATCTATGGGCTGAGCAAGTGTTTTAGTGAGTCGTTAGTCCAACGTTTTCATGAAGACACAGGTAAATCTTGTATGATTGCTCGAATTTTTAACGTGTTTGGTCCTCGAGAAACAAATCCCCACGTGATTCCTCATATTTTGGAGCAACTCGCTAAAACTGATGAGGTTCAGCTGGGTAATATAGATTCCCAGCGGGATTTCATCTATGTTGAAGATGTTTCGCGTGCGCTAATTATGCTGGCTCAATGGGACGGAGCACGTTTTGATATTTTCAACGTAGGTAGCGGTCATGAATATTCGGTACGAGAGATTGTCGAGACTTGCGAGTTACTCCTGAAGAAACCAATCAAGATTACATCACTACCTTCTTTGCAAAGGAAAGTCGACAGGCGACATTTGTCAGCCGACATAAGCAAGATGAACTCCCTGGTCGGTTGGCAAACAAAGTATAATCTATTCACTGGGCTACAAAAACTGCTTTCGGAAATGTTACTCCTATGATACGGCGACATAAGAGATATGGGATGTCCAGGGGTCAATAATAGCGTGTCCAAGAGCCCTGGCTGCACAGAACCTGCCTCCCTTATGTTATGAAAACCAGCCCTTCGGTGTCCACTTGGATTGAAAAATATGGAAGCCTGTCTCATCGTAACCTACCGATGTAATGCGAAATGCTGTATGTGCCATACCTGGCAGCATCCCAGCAAGAAGGGTGATGAGTTTACGCCTGATCTTGTCGATAAAATCCCTGGTGGTCTGAAGTTCATAAATATAACCGGGGGGGAGCCTCTACTTAGAGACGATCTCGATCAGATCATTCAAGTTGCACTCAATAAAACGAAACGACTGGTCATCAGCACTAACGGCTATTTCACAAAGAAAATAGTTAGATTGGCTGAGAAATTTGGCAACCAAATAGGGATTCGAATTTCCATCGAGGGTCTGCCTGCTGCTAATGATGAATTGCGGGGAATCAAGAACGGCTTTGACCATGGTCTCAGGACTTTAGTTGCTCTGCATGACATAGGGCTCAAAGATATTGGTTTTGGTATAACCGTATCTGACAGAAACGCAAAAGATATGATTGAATTGTATCGTTTAGCAAATGCCATGGGAATGGAGTTCGCAACAGCCGTAACTCACAATTCGTTTTATTTCCATAAGCACGACAACAGGTTTGAAGACCCTGAAATGATTGCCGGTGAGTTTGAAAAGATTGCGGCGGAGTTGCTAAGGACAAACTGACCCAAGAACTGGTTCCGGGCATATTTCAATATGGGACTTGCTAACAAGGTGCGAGGGGGCAAGAGACCGTTGCCCTGTGAAGTGGGGACAGACGTCTTCTTTCTTGATCCATATGGGAATGTCATGCCGTGTAACGGCTCGGAGGAGCCTATGATCATGGGTAATTTGAATGAGCAAAACTTTGACGAAATCTGGAAAAACCCCAAAGCGGATGAGATCAGGAAACAGGTGAAAGACTGCCCCAAACAATGCTGGATGATTGGATCGGTATCCCCTGCTATGAAAAAGCGAGTTTGGGTGCCTGCAAAATGGGTGGTGAAAAATAAATTAAGGATGATGAGGAATAATCCGCAGATTACGCAGATTACACAGATGGATAAGAACTGAAATCCTCCGATCTATCTCCATATGAAAATCTTTGTCACCGGGACAAGAGGCATTCCTGACATTCCGGGTGGTGTTGAAAAGCACTGCCAGGAGCTTTTCCCCCGTATCGCTGCAAAGGGTCATGATGTAATTCTCTGCACTAGAAACACTTATGTCACCCAGAAGTTGGATGAGTGGAGGGGCATTAAGCTGATCGGGTGTTATGCACCACGAATCAAGAGTTTTGAGGCTATCGTCCACACCTTTATTAGTCTGCTTGAAGCCCTTTCACATTCCCCGGATGTGGTGCACATTCATGCCGCTCCATGCCTACTCACACCGCTTGCCAGACTCCTGGGGTTTAGGGTGGTAGTCACGATTCACGGTCCGGAGTATAATCGCAAAAAATGGGGTCCGGTGGCCAAATGTGTTCTCCGACTGGATGAAAAACTGGCCGGGCTGTATGCCAACGAAGTGATTGTTATCTCTTCTGTCATACGAGATATCATCGTTAAAAGGTGCAACCGTGTTGCGAATCTTATCCCCAACGGAGTTACTCTTCCGCGGCAAAGCAAGACGTCCGATTTGCTGACCGGAATAGGTGTGGACCCTGGAAGCTATATACTCGCCGTAGCTAGATTTGTGCCTGAAAAGGGGCTACATGACCTGATTAATGCCTTTGAAACCATGGACTCTGATTGCAAACTAGTAATTGCCGGCGATGCTGATCACGAGACCGACTATAGCAAAAACTTACGTCAAATGGCCGGTGAAGATGATCGTATTATCTTAACCGGCTACATCACCGGTGAGCCCTTGAATCAGGTATACTCCCATGCTCGCCTGTTTGTTCTCCCATCCTACCATGAGGGTCTTCCAATTTCTCTCTTGGAGGCGATGAGTTACGGCCTCCCAGTTTTGGCGTCTGACATCCCAGCTAATAAGGAAGTCGGATTGCCCGCTGAGCGATATTTAGGTACAGAATTGAGGGATTGAGGTCCGCAGATTACACAGATTACACAGATTACACGGATTAGAAATGATATAGAGAACCTTGCGTATGGTTGTTAATCTGCGAGAATCAGCGCCTGCCCTGTTAAATGTTTACCCCGTTCAATGCTTTTTCGTTTTATTTAACTGGGGCATTTGTCGTTCTATTTAACCGGGGTAATCTGTGGATGGGATTTAGGAACTGCGAATTCAGGAATTGAGTGCACGCCTGTGGAGAGTATGCCCGAAAATGGAGGTGCTTGCTGGACAAGGGATCAGATGAAGAAAGCGAAGAGATACGGAAGAAACCAGAGGGGCTAGGTCTTCATTCTTCACAAGAATCAGAGGGATCGCAATTCAGTCGTCGAGCTTCTCTTTTCGAATTCTAGTCTTGCCTCGATCAATAATTACAAGATTCCCTGAGATATCTTCTGGCGTTATATCAGTTATAGCGTCAATAAACAGTTTGGTGGCTTCAGCGACTCTTAGACGATAAAGCTTAACCACAATAATCCCGTAATGCTCACCAGGAGGATAGAGCAGAATACTGGAGAAATCTTTGTCCATGGTGATCAATATGCGCCTTTGGTTCTGTGCTAGCTGGAAGAGTTCCGGATCGGATAAGTTCTCCAGACCCTTCTCCTTAACGTCAAAGACATCATGACCCATCTGTCGAAGGCCCTCGACCATGGGGACAAAGACGTTGGCATCAGCTATAAACAGCATTAGGCCACCTTAGATTCGTATACCACTTCTTCAGTAGCCAGCTTGGCAGCATAGTTGAGGCAAGCCTGAATATCCTTTTCGTTAAGCTGAGGATAAGCTTGAAGGATATTTTCATAAGTTTCCCCGACCGCAAGAAGATCGAGGACAATGTGGACTGGAATACGAGTTCCTTCGACGTGGGCTTTGCCGTGGCAAATCCGAGCATCCGTAGTAATACGTCTCATCGTTTCCTCCTGAACCCTATGGAAGTAGTTCGGTAGATTCATTGTACATTTAATCAATTATATGCCAAATTGCAAGTTGAAAATGTGAAAATCTCGGTGGGATCGTGGGAATCGGGCAGATAAGGGACGTTGTGAAAGCGCCGGGATAAACCGGCATAGAGTACGGGATGAGGCTTCGACTGTCTTCGACCCTGAGCTCAGACCGAAGGGGACTCAGCCGGATAAAACCAGAGGGGTCGCGTCTACACTCTTTCGCGACGTAAGTGTAATTGGGACAAGATAGCCGAGCAGACGATTGAGGTTTACCGCAAGGCGCTGAGCGCATAGAGCATAGCGCAAAGGGCAAAGCGCATAGAGTGACAGAGTTTTACCGCGTAATCTATGGCTGGGATTGTTCTTTAATAATCTGCGAAAATCTGTGTAATCTGTGGATGGGATTTAGGAATTCAGGGTCCGCAGATTACACAGATTACACGGAAGTATGGCGGATAGGGCAGAGGACGGAGGGCAGAGGTCGGAGGACAGAGGACACCCCGGTTGAACACCCTGGAAGGGGACCCGGTTCAACTGGGCAGGGAGGACAGAGGGCAGAGGGCAAGGCGCATAGAGCATGGAGCATGGGGCAAAGAGAAAAGAGCATAGAGAAAAGAGCGGAGGACATCTGACATCTGGAACGGGAGGTCGGAGGTCGGAGCTTGGTTAGTAAGATAAATAAGCTACATTCCGACTATGGTCAATTTATCGCTTGACATATCGCCATTCCTTATCTAGGATAATAGTAAGGAATATTTAGGGAGGTATGAAATGATCGCAACCGTAACCCGCAAAGGACAGGTAACCATTCCGAAAGCGATTCGCAACGTACTCGATATCCGCCCAAACGATAAGATTGATTTTGTGCGCCGAGGAGACAAGGTCTTCTTGGTGCCAATAAAGACATTGAAGGATCTTAGGGGTAGCGTCGCACCTCGCGGGAAAGGCGACTTTATGAATGAAAGAAGGGCTGCAAAAGGTGCCGTTGGCAAGAGAGTTGTTGGAGAGACGAAATGAAGCCATATTTTGTAGATACGAACATTTTCATCCGCTACCTCACTAATGACGACCCTGTCAAAGCCGACAGAGTGGACAAACTGTTAAATGATGCGGCTGCCGGTAAGGTCAGGCTGGTGACCGCCGAAATGGTAGTGGCAGAAGTTGTGTGGGTGCTTGAATCATTCTATGGTCTGAAAAATATTGAGATAGGGTCGATGGTAAAAGCTATCCTGGCCACTCCAGGCCTTGAGGTGTTGAACAGCGTTTTAGTAGAAAAGGCCGTAGATCATTACGTCGCCAACAACATCGACTTTGTGGACGGTTACATTGCAGCGGTTATGGATAAGCACAAAATATCTGCCATCTACTCATATGACAAGAAACACCTCGCAAGGATAAGATCAATCAAAAGGAAAGAGCCATAGGGGTCTAGACTCTTGACCCCAGTTAAATAGTGCCCATCCATTTAACCCATCATTTTCGAGTAGACAGGAGTCTCCCGTGACTATAGGACGAAGTTTGTTTTCTCTGTTGCCGCCTGCTTTCGCGGCGGTGCCACAATATCTCTTCCATATCACAGTTGAACTCCTGGCCCTCACATAACCGGACTTATGTAGAGTAACATTTTATGTAGAGTTGGGCATCTTATTCATTGATGGGGAGGGGCTCTTATCTTTTTTTCTCTACATAAAAAACCAGTCATTATGAGGCACGACCGCTTGTGAGGAAAGCTATTAGTTTGTCTGGAGGACGAAAAGTACCACGCCGAAGGGCGGGAGGGGTTATAGCGTTGATTGCTTCTAATTTCTCAGATGGGTCAGCTTGCAGGTAGATTTCGGTCGTCTGAATGCTGGAGTGGCCGAGCCATAGTGAGACTTTTCGGATATCTCGAGTCGCTTGGAGCATGACCATCGCACATGTGTGGCGCAGCACATGAGGCGAAATTTTCTTATTAAGAATAGAAGGACATGTGTTGGCTGCTGCCTTCACGTGAGTCCGCAAAATGTGTTCAAACCCCCAGCGGCTTATTTGCTTTCCACGAGCGTTAAGGAATACTTCAGGGACTGGTGCCTCTGGGCGAATCGCCAGCCAAGCTCGCAGTGCAGCCGTAGTTTCTTTCCAAAGCGGCAAAGCTCGTTGTCTGCGTCCCTTGCCTTGGACGAGGATAGTGGGTGAAGGATGCAAAGTTAGCTCCCCCATGCAAATGCCTACGAGTTCTGAGACTCGTAGGCCTGCAGCAAAGCCCAGATAAAGCATCGCGCGATCTCGGATTCCGAGGCGGGTGGTTGGGTCGGGAGCATCGAGCAATGCCTGTATTTCTTCTTTCGAGAGATAGGGAACCAAGCGCGTATCGGTCTTCTTTGCGGGAATTGCCAGCACGCTATGGACCTGTTTCAGGGCAGAAGGGACTCGATACTCCACAAAACGCATGAAGGATTTGATGGCTGCGAGTCTGCCATTTCGCGTGAGGGGGCTGTTGTTTCGGGATTTTTCAATATGCTCGAGGAAGGCCAGCACAAGTGGTGGATTGATATGTTCCAAGCAGAGTTTCGAAGGGGTAAGCTTAAGCTTGTGTGCAGCGAACTCAAATAGGAGTTTAAAAGCATAAGCGTAAGTGTCACACGTGTGCTGGCTTGTGCCTCGCTCAACGGCCAATCTGTCTCGTAGAAATGCTGTAATCAGAGATGCAATCGGTGTCATAATCCTTTTCCTCCTTGCATAAAAGTTTCACAGGCCTGGGCGATATCAGCCATCAGTTGTGGCGTAGCTTCCAGGTACCAGTAGGTATCAGCGACATTCGTGTGGCCCAGATAGGTGGACAGAGCCAGCATATTGCGACCTATGTCGTCTCGACTTTGAGCACAACAGGTCTCAAGTACCCTAACGGCAAAACTATGACGAATGTCATGAATGTGGGGTCGGGGACGTCCTGCGGAGTGGTTGAGGCCGATCCGCTCGATGAGATAATTGAATACCTCATAGACGCAGCGGTAAGACAGAGCGCGTTCATAAAGAGATACGAAGACATGGTCGTCACCAGTGACCATGCGTGCGCGAACAATCAGATAACGTTTTAGCCCGACTGATGCAGTTTCATGTAGGGGGACAAGCCTGCTTTTCTTAAACTTCGTCTGCCGGATCACGAGACCGTCTTCTGCAACATCGTCAAGGCGCAAAGACAGAGCTTCTGATATACGAATCCCCGTGGCAGAAAGGAGGGAAAACAACGTAGCATATGTATAAGGACGCAACGAACCAGCCGGGCCTAACCGATAGGCCTCCTGGACCAATCGGAGAATTTCGGTGGTTGCAAAAATGAACGGAATACGCCGTTGTGGTTTTGGCCCGAATACGCCTTGAGGCGGAATCTCGTGGCGTTGATCTTCTGCTCTTATGTAACGAGCGAAGCGGATAACAGTATTGAGTCTGTGGCGGCGTTGACCCGCAGACGGTGCCAAAGCGGCCCAACGGATCGCTGTTTGAGCATATACGTGCGTTTGTCCCTGTTGCGTCGCAAATCGGGCAAAGCTGCGCAGAAGATATTCGGGGACTTCGAGTTCAAAGCCCGCGGCGCGCCTGACGGATAGATAGCTATCGATAGCTTTCATTAACATGGGTCCACCTCCGGCCAGGGTTGA
>JAQYWL010000398.1 GCA_030145035.1 Desulfobacteria bacterium
AGGAGACATTGTATTTGATCAAGTAGGTTTCAGGTATAAGCCAGGGCTGCCCTCTGCCCTTTTAAAGGTTTCATTTTCAGTGACATCAGGCCAGAGCATCGGTGTGGTCGGGCCAACGGGAAGCGGCAAGACTACGCTCTGCCACCTGATTTCAAGGCTTCTTGATGTTACAGAAGGAGGTCTTTTAATTGACGGGGCAGATATTCGCCAGATACCCCTTGAAACCCTGCGAGCCCACATGGCGGTCGTGCCGCAGGATGCCTTTCTGTTTTCCGGAAGTATCCGGGATAACCTCTGCTTCGGCAAGGAAAACGCCTCTGAAGAAGAGATCATACAGGCAGCTCGCGCCGCCCACCTGCATGACACCATCATGCGGTTTCCCGATCAATTCGACACACTCATCGGAGAAAAAGGGGTCACACTCTCGGGCGGTCAAAAGCAGCGCCTTGCGCTGGCAAGGGCCCTTCTTATCTCAGCACCTATCCTTATCTTGGACGATCCCTTGAGTCAGGTGGATACAGAGACTGCTGCGGCCATACTGGCCAGTATCCGAAACTTTTCCCTTGAGCGTACCACGGTGATCGTTTCTCACAGGCTCAGCCATGTGCGACAAGCTGACCTGATTATCGTGCTGGAAAGAGGACGCATAACCGAGGCAGGCACCCATGAGGGGCTAATCGCCCTGGAAGGGTATTACAGCAGGATGTATAGCTGGCAGGAGATCGAGGAAGAATTGGATAATGCGACGTGACTACGGATATTTTGAAGAGGATCAACTGGGCAAGCCCTACGATCTAAGATTGCTAAGAAGGCTTTTTCCGTTCGTCCGCCCGTACAGTCTATTGTTCTTGCTTTCCATCGGGCTCGTTACAGCCATTACGGTCCTGGACTTGGCCCTCCCTTATCTGACCAAGGTAGCTATTGACCGCTACATCGTGCAGGACAGCTCGGATGACAAGCCCGGAGCCTCCCGGCAACAACGGTTCTACCTGGCTGACCTGCGGAGGCCAAAGATTGAAAGGGTGGTCAGCCGGTATCCCTCGTTCTTTGAGGTTGAACGGCCCTATGCAAAGATCCGCTACGAAGATCTTTCTAAACTGACCAAGGCAGACCTTGCGGATCTCCGGAAGGGGGATTATGCCGGGGTGGCCCGCATTGCACTGATCTTTATTGGCGTTGTCATTTGCCATTTTGTTTTCAGCTTTGGTCAAGTGATCATTATGGAATATACCGGACAATCAATTATGCACGACCTGAGGTTAACCCTTTTCAGACACATCCAGGGGCTCTCCGTGGCATTTTTTACCAGAAATCCGGTAGGACGACTGGTGACCCGCATGACCAGTGATGTTCAGAACATGCACGAGTTTTTTACTTCTATTATCACCGTACTTTTCAAAGATATCTTTCTTGTCCTTGGCATCACCGTCGTACTTTTGCTTATGAACTGGCAACTTGCTCTGGTCTGTTTCCTGATGCTTCCGTTTATCTTCCTGGCCACAGCCCACTTCAGCCGGCTGGCAAGGGATGCCTTTCGGGAACTTCGGGTAAAAATTGCAGAGATCAACACAAGGCTTCAAGAGACCATTGATGGTATTCGTATCGTCCAGTTATTTTTGCAGGAGAAGAAAAACTACGAACGCTTTCGCAAACTCAACCACGAAAACTACCTGGCCGGAATACGCCAGATCAACATATTTGCAGTGTTTATGCCTGCTATCGAAATATTGAGTTCGGTGACCACAGCGCTGGTTATATGGTATGGGGGCGGGCGTGTGCTGTCCGAAACCATTAGCCTCGGAGTCCTGGTCGCCTTCATTTCCTACATGAGGATGTTTTTCCGGCCCATACGCGATATTGCGGAAAAGTACAACATCATGCAGTCGGCCATGGCTTCGTCTGAGCGGATTTTTCTCCTTCTTGACACACGGGAGCAGATTGCCGAGCCCAAGGTCTCCGGGCGGATACCGGGTAAAGGGGCCGCTGTTTCCTTTGACAACGTCTGGTTTTCCTATGTGGGAAGTGACCGGGTGTTGAAGAATATCTCATTGACGGTTCGGCATGGCGAGACCGTTGCCATAGTGGGGCCGACCGGGGCGGGCAAATCGACCATCATCCACCTTCTTGAACGGTTTTATGACCCAACCAAAGGAAGGATCACTCTCAGCGGGGTTGACATACGTGAGCTTCCCAAAACCCTTTTGCGTGCTCGCATGGCCCTTATCACTCAGGATGTGTTCCTGTTTGCAGACACCATAAAACGTAACATTACGGAAGGAAACCCGGTCCTTACGCGCGAGCGGCTGCAAGAGATTGTTGCAGCTTCTAACATGGAGCGGTTGATCCAGAGCCTTCCTGACGGGCTCGACACCGTACTGACGGAAGGGGGACGCACCCTGTCAGGCGGTGAGCGTCAGTTGGTGGCCTTTGCCCGGGCCCTTGCCCGCGATCCTGAGATTCTGATCCTTGATGAGGCGACCTCGAGTGTAGATACGGAGACGGAACGCTTGATCCAGGAGGCAACCCTAAAACTAATGCAAAATCGCACGGCCATCGTGGTGGCCCACCGGCTCTCCACCATACGCCATGCCGACCGTATCATAGTCCTTCACAGGGGCCGTATCAGAGAGGTGGGGTCACATAACGAACTAATAGCCAAAGAGGGACTGTACTATCGATTGTACCAGTGGCAAGGGGTATCATAGACGCCCCGTTCTCTTGACCACGGCAAGTCTGCCCGGCCATTATGCACTCCATTACGCCACAGCCTGCTCCCTTTGCCGGCGACGATAATCAAGCATTTCATCCGGCTTCTTTTCTGCGGTTCCGTTGATAAATGCCTCGGTCATCCGATAGGCTTCATCATCGGTGTATTGTCGGGGTGGGTGTTTCATGAAATAGGCTGACGGCCCGTACAGGACGCCACCCTCACTCCGGTCCAGCGCCAGCTTGCCACAGCGGATGGCGTCAATGGCAACACCGGCGGAATTAGGAGAATCCTCCACTGAAAGGCGCAACTCCAGGTTCATGGACACGTCCCCGAACAGCTTGCCCTCCATGCGAATAAAGCACACCTTGTTATCCTTTTGCCAGGCCACATAGTCGCTGGGCCCGATGTGGATATTTTCGTCATCCAGCCGCTTGGCCGCAACCGACTGGACAGCCTCTGTTTTCGACTCTTTTTTGGACAGGAGGCGGATGCGATTGAGCATATTTAGGAAGTCGGTGTTGCCGCCGGTATTGAGCTGGTAGGTGCGCTCCAGCTTGACACCCCTTTTCTTGAATAGATCGGTGAGGGTGCGATGGGTTATGGTGGCTCCGAGCTGGGCCTTGATGTCGTCGCCAATGACAGGGATGTTCTTCTCCTCAAAACGTTTGGCCCAGAAAGGATCGCTGGCTATGAATACAGGCATATTATTCAGAAAGGCAACCCCTGCCTCCAGGGCGCACTCCGCATAGAACCGGGTGGCCTCTTCAGATCCCACCGGAAGGTAGTTCAAGAGAATCTCTGTTTCCGATTCCTTGAGAACCCGGATAACTTCTCCCCTGTCAGGTTCCGGCTCATCAGCCAGGACAAAGGTGTATTTGTCATCGTAGTCCCGCATATGTTCGGAGAAACCGTCCAGAATCCTCCCCATCCTCACAATGGTGCCGATTTTCTGAACATCCTTGTAAAATACCGTGGTGCAATTGGGCTCAGCGAAGATGGCCTCTGCCACGTCCCTGCCAACTTTTCGCTTGTCGATGTCAAACGCTGATACCACCTCGATGTCGCAAGGTTTGTATCCGCTGATGTCCCAATGCATCAGACCTATGGCGTCTTCCATGTCCTTATACCTATAATAATTGATTCCCTGAACCAGTGAACTGGCGCAATTCCCGACCCCAACAATTCCGATCCTAATGTTTTGCATCAGTTGTCAACCTCCCTTCTTCACATCATGAGATTCGCGTGGACTTCTCGACCACAACAGACGAACATGTTGCAAACACCTGTTGGCACAAACCAGCGCCATTCAGAGGACAACCACGCTGTTGCCGGAAGCTGCGGCCTAAACTGACAGCCATCCCAAATTGTATATACTGGACGGAGAGGGGCTCTCGAGAGGAGAGCCAGGGTTAACATTTGGAAAGCAATAACAGGTAATTAGCAATCCGTTAGGGCCATGGCCATCAATTGGCAGGCAGATCGCAACACTCCAAATACCGTATGGACCAATTTCTTATCTGTTTTAAGCATGTTTGTCAAGCCTCTACAACGGTTCTACTGCAAAAGTTGCTTTTCTTTGACACCGCGCGCGGGGCTACTTTTTTATGCTCGCTATCGTAGCTTAAGCCCCGCGATTGCGTCTGATCTCCGTTCTTGTCAAAACCTGCAACCCATCCACACCTCCAACATCTTTCGGCAGAAGAAACGCCGTTGTAGTCACCCATGGAGCCTACCAACACCTCTGTCTCCTGGTCGCACCGCGGGCAACTGCGACCGGACTTTTTCCACTGTACCATGGGCTTTTCCTCCTTGCTCTGGGGCGGATATGCCCCTGACAGTAGCTGGTCGTTTTTTGGAAAGGGTAGGGTGCTCTGCTGAGGGCAGGAAATGCTATTTTTTTTGCGCCCTGTCGTAAATGACGCTAAGCCCTTCCAGGGTAAGATGTGGTTCAACTGCCTCGATGGTCTCTGCCACCTCTGCCATAAGTTCGGCCAGACCACCCGTGGCAATAACTTTGGGCACCGGATCCATCTCCTTTTTGATTCGTCTTACGATCCCATCTACAAGACCTGCACAACCATAGATGATACCTGCGTTCATGCTGCTGATGGTATCCTTTGCAATCACGCACTTTGGTTTCACAAATATTTCCACCCGCGGGAGCTTAGAAGCCTTTTGAAAGAGGGCTTCCGAAGAGATCAAGATGCCTGGGCTGATAGCGCCACCCAGGTAGGCGCCTTCATCTGAGATGCAGTCAAATGTCGTAGCAGTGCCAAAGTCAACGACAATTAGGCTCGTGCGGTATTTGTGAAACGCTGCAACGGCGTTCACGATGCGGTCTGCTCCCACCTCCTTCGGATTATCGTAGAGTATGGGCATGTCTGTAAATGTAGTAGCATCGACCAACAGCGGCTCATGATGAAGGTATTTCGTGCAAAAACTATTCAGGATGTTTACCATGGGAGGTACCACGCATGAGATAATAGTCCCGGTGATGGACCCCAACTTCGTACCCTCACTCGAAAACAGATTCTTGATCAGCAGGTGGAATTCGTCCTCGGTCGCATCCTTTTCGGTTCGTAGGCGCCAATGATGGATGAGGCGGTCACCATCATAGACTCCGATCACAGTGTTGGTGTTCCCTATATCAATAGCCAGCAACATTCTTAGTTCGCTTCGCTCACAATTGGA
>JAQYWL010000309.1 GCA_030145035.1 Desulfobacteria bacterium
CTGGCATCTCTGGCAATGGCGGGCAGGTTGCCGTGTATGCGGGCATTGTAACCTCGCTGTGACGCAGGCGTTGGCAGGCGGGTCTGAAACCTGAACACTGAACACTGAAACCTGAAACCCCAAACCTGGAGTGGTGAAAAAGAGTGTAAACTACTTTATGGCGAAAATGAAGGATGCCCAATTTTCCGCTCGCAATGACATAGGGCATTTGAACCCCCTGAACGGACGGCTCAACTTTAGTTCACCCTGGCCCAGACCGGGGTGATGGGGACGGACATCAATACTAAAGCTGTCGCGCCAGGGCGGGCTTTAGGCACTTTAGGCATTTTAGCTCACTTTTACTTTTGCACCATGAAGCAACCCAAATATTTTTGGATGACCTCTGTATAGAATTCAATTCCTTCTTCGTCTTCGGCTCCTTTGATCCCTTTGAAATTGAAAAACGTCAGGCCGTTCTCGTAATTGACTTGAGAAAGGGCCTCGCTCCTTTCTATTTCTCGTTGCTTGTAAAACTGATTGCCCAATGCCCGGATTTTTTTCATGCGCTCTTTCTTGACCAGGTCACGGCGATTATGTGCTTTCAGTACCTTGAGCACTACCCAGTACGATTCGAAGTAGGTCTTGAGGAAGCTTGCAAAGCACAACAGTTTCCGGAAACCGGCAGCCGTAATATTGTAAGTGTCGGGCAGGGTAGGATGAGGCATGAGTATGGCATCATCAATGAAGGCCTTGAGGGTCTTTCTGACCATATATTCGGGGGTTTTGTCCACATCATGGGCGAACTCATACTTGAAGAAATCTTGCAAAAAGTTGTAATCCGATTGCAGGGCCGAGGTCGAGAATTGAAAGGCGTCATAGGAGAGGATCGCTAAGGCCGTGTATGCTGCCGGAATAAAAAAATGGATGCAGTTGTTTTTGTAATATTCAAGGCTTAGGCGTTTGCTCTCCCAGACCAGATACCATTTCTCATCTATGGCTATATCATCCTGCCCTTTTGGTTTTTGTCTCCCGATAAACTTTCGATTGCTATACATGGCTAACACGTTTTCGATGGCATCGTACGGATCATCAAGGTTTTCCGACAACCGGGCCTTTTGGGAAAGCAAATAGCTCAAGTAAGTCTCCACATAGACCATAAGCTCTTTTTGGCTGAAACGCGGTTTGGGATAATTCAGGATACCAGAGGCTGTGAGTGCTTGAGGCGTGACCACCGAGATACGGTTGATGGCATTGATGATCCGATAGGACAGGTTGCGGCCCAGGGCCTGATATTCAGCTTGGTCCGTGTCCTGTAAGGATGGGTTGGATTTTGACACCAGGGCATTGAGTGAAATTGGCTCAGCAAATTGGACATATATACGGCCGTATCGCTTTTTCAAAACCTTTCGGGCCCGTATCAGTTGCCAGAAGCTTTCCTGTTTTTTTCGGGTTCCTTCCAATTCCTTTAAAATGGCACTTTCTTCCAGAAGGCGGTCGTATCCGATATAGACAGGCACAAACCTCAAATCTCGGCAGACCCCATTCTTATATGCATCGAGTAGTATAGAAACCAGACCTGTTTTTGGAAGGGCCAATTTTCCCGTCCGACTCCGCCCCCCCTCAATAAAGAACTCGATATTGAAACCTTGTTCAATCAACATGTGCACGTATCCTGAAAAAATGGTCGAGTATAATCTTGCCCCATGAAAAGTCCGCTTGATGAAAAAGGCGCCGCTCTTCCTAAAAAGGGTTCCCATGGGCCAGAAGGCAAGGTTGCGTCCCGCTGCTGTATGAGGACACGGCATGTTATTATTAAACACGAGATAGTTCAGGATAAGGTAATCAACATGGCTCTTATGGCAAGGAACAAACACAAGGGTAGCCTTTGTAGCTGCACTTTTCACCCGGTGCAGGCCTTCCATATCAAGTGTGATACCGTCAAACATGGTCTTCCATATCCATCCAAAGATCATGGAGAGGGCCTGAATGAAGGTAACACTGTAATCCGCTGCGATTTCATTCAGGTAGGCATCCGCCTTTTTATAGATTTCCCTGATATCCTTATTCTGGGATTGTGCATACCGTTTCATTAAATCCTGGAACTGCCCATTTCTCAGTATGAGTTCTTTTAATTCCTCTTGCGTCTTGATCACCGGTCCGGTGATGCTCTGGCGGTGGCGATTCATCTGCTCCAGGAGCCTGTTTCGGAGAGTAAATGAGAGGCGTTCAAGGTCTCGACCCTGGTTTTCAGGCTCCTGAAGAAAATCCTTCAGGTTGACCGGATCAGAGATCTCTACAAAGGCCTTTTGAGGGGTACGCAAAAGAACTGTCCATCGTCGGAGCCGCCCCGGGTTTTCCTTACTGCCGAAGATAATATCAACAAGACTCGGAAAGGGACGCTGGGGCTTTTTACTGAAAAGGAGCCACTGGGGGACTATGTATATCGGACGATCGATTGTGGGCTGTAGTTCAATAAGATATTTCAATGGGTCCTGCTTGGCCTTTACAAACCGATGATAGAATCCCTTCGGGTCAACCAAGGACAGAAAGGCCGCAGATCCGGCTTCCATTTGGCGCTTGAAGAAGCCTGATTCGTAAGGATTTGGAAAGATCTTATACCTGAAGAAATGATCCGCGTGGGCAAGGACGATACGAATGAGTCGGGAGATCTTCTGCCAGAGAAAGATCCTATATTCAAAGCCGATTTCCGGAAAGGGGATCCCTTCTTCTTTATATCGGGTATGATAAAAGAGATATTCAAAGCGGTTCCTGTACTTAGAGGCGTAGACGATGATAGCTTCGTTGGAGAGGGTTTTCAGAAACGCAGTCTGGGTAGGGTTAACATAAACATCGGAAAAGAATGACCTCAGAATCAAGGATGACAAAAACCCCGACTTTTTCGGCAGAGTACAGGTATAATGATCGTGATGGCCGTGGAGAGCAGCGTCCATCCATGTTCTGATTTTTTCTTTTATTCGTTGAACCAGTTCCATGGCTTCTTGTCTTTGAATTTAGGGGCTTCGCCCCAATTGGCCTCTCTCCGAGCCGGAGGCCGATCCGCAGGGCCTACGCCCTTAGGCGCTAACTTAATGTTTCGCGATTTTCACATTAATACTTACATGGGTGGCATGGACAAACTTGTTTGTCCGTGTCCTTTTGGCCATTTCCATTCTTCAGGAATCGATACAAGACCTCTTTTAACTGGATTATTATGAAAAAGTGAGCATGACCGGAATCGTTGAAATGGTGAACAGAGTTTTTCTTTTTTGTTGCTTCATGTTGCTTCATATAGACATCTTTTGCACGGACAAACAAGTTTGTCCATGCCACCCCGTCAACACGGCAACTCCTCAAATGTCTTGTAGTTCATAATCCTTCAATTCCTGAATCCCTCAATTCCTTCAATTCCTGAATCCCTCAATCCTTCAGATGCCTGTCAACGTATCTGGCCAGAATCTCTGCACTGGCAGGCGGGGGACGAACCAGGAGATAATGGTCGATAATGGCATGGGCCAATTCGTGGGCTAACATACGTTCGTGCAGATCATCAACGTTGATGTATACAGTGTTATTTCTATATCTATACCA
>JAQYWL010000306.1 GCA_030145035.1 Desulfobacteria bacterium
CGCCCCTGCTTCCGCAGGGGTAAACTTGTCCCCGCGAAGGCGGGGAGCGGGAATCCAGGAAAATCCTTGTCCTCGACCTGATCGGGGAAAGGGGTTATGGATTCCTGCTTCCGCAGGAATGACAGAACTTTGGACTGTGTAGTGAAAAGCGAGGGCTATCAAAATGGGTATCTACACATTTTTGTGTCGACTGCTCAATCCGGTGATCAAGATCACTGAGATCATTTTCAGTGCTTCAAAATGGTTGATCAAGGAACGCAAGAACCTCATTGGGTTGGCAATTTGTGTCATTCTTTTTTGTTCGGGGTTTGCCATTCACGGGAACGTGGGGCTGTATTTCAATCTGGCGGCATTATTGATCGTTGTTGGGGGCACATTCGGTGCAACCCTCATCTGCTTTCAGATAAAACGCCTAATGATTGTATACAAGGTTCTGACGACTTCATACAGCACTCGTGTGAAGGAGCCTGAGGAGATCGTCGAGATCCTCGTAGATCTGTCCGTGAAAACTAGGCTAAAGGGGCTTCTCTCCCTTGAAGAAGATGAGGAGACAACATCCATGACCTTCTTGCGGCGTGCCCTGGGATTCTTGGTCGATGGCTACGAGAGTGACCAGATAAGGGATTTCCTGAATACGGAGATGTATTACTTTAAGATCCGACGGAAGCAATCAGAGAGGGTTCTCAGGACGATGGCAGAAATTGCTCCTGCCTTTGGCGTCGTGGGCAGTGTAGTCGGGCTGATCAGTCTGCTTCAAGGCGTGGGGGACGCTTCAGTCATATTGGCTACGGTGCCGATTGCCCTTACGTCTACCTTGTACGGCATTGTTCTGGCGAATCTTTTCTTCTTGCCTTTTGCGGCAAATATCAGGGAGAGGACGGATCGCGAACTGCTTCTCCAGAAGATCATTACAGACGGGGTACTCGCTATTGAAAGCGAGGTCAATCCGAGGCCCTTGGAAATGAAGCTGAAGTCTTTCCTCACTCCTTCCTCCCGACACGGCAGGCTCGTATCCTTGAAAAGGATCCAGGAAAAGTTCAACATCCGATTAAATAGTGCCTGAACGAGAAAAGTCATGTTCAGGCAAAATCCGAATATCGAAATCCGAAATTCGAAACAAATTCTAATATCAGATGACAAAATGACCTAAACTAACACATTGGAAGTTCAATGTTTTTGTCATTGGAGCATTCGTATTTTGGTTATTGTTTCGGACCCGCCTGCCATCGCCAGGCCCGGCATATAGCCTCAATGCCAGCATACATGGCAATGGCGGGCAGGTTTCGTGCTTCGGATTTCGGATTTCCGACCGAAAAAACAGGGTTTTCGTTCAGACACTAAATAGATCAAATATAGGAGCTACATTAACGGGGAAAGAAGTTATGCATACCGAGGAAAACCCAACAAACTCCAAGATCCCACGAATGAGCGGTTCAGAGTTTCGGTGAACCCTGAACCTCTGAACCCGTGAACGGTTACGTTCTAGACAAGCCCGAGCTCGCTCATCGCCTTGGTCAGGCCTTCTTTGTCAAATGGCTTGACAACATATGCTTCACAGCCTTCGTTGAACGAAGAAAGGACGGAATCCGAGGTCTTACTTGCCGTCAGCATCACCACCTTTACTCCCTTTCCAAGCTGAATATTACGAGATTCTTCCCATTTCCGTATCCGTTTGAGGGCCTCAATACCATCCATATCAGGCATCAGGATGTCCATGGTTATTAAATCATACGGATTACCCTCTTCGTGAGCAAGGCGGAAGGCCTCTACAGCTTCAGTTCCATCAACGGCGACATCGCATTCCCCATATTGAGATAAGATCTTTTGGGCCTTTTTCCTGCTCACGAACTCATCATCGACTATCAGAATTCTCATAAATGATACCTCCTTGGTTTTTAGGGTGAAGGGAGCGTCGCGGGGTGCTTCAGGTGATAAATAGCTTGAAATTGTATTCATAAAATCATTCAATTTGCGTTCATCAAATAAGGTCCCGCCTCCAACTTCATCTACTAAGGCTGTTAGCACGTCGGCGCTCATTAACAGAGTTTCAATGATTTGTGAATTGATCTCCAAAGTTTTCTCCCTGATATTATCTAAAAGGTTTTCAGCCTCGTGACTTAAACGCATTATCTTTTCAAAGCCAACAGCGCCTGCATTGCCCTTTATGGTGTGAAAAATTCGAAATAACGCAGATACAGACTCTGTGTCTTCGTAATTTTTTTCCAACAGCAAGATATGGCGGATTGCATCTTCGATATTTTGTCGAAACTCACTTATGATCTCATCAAGGAGTTCTTGATCAATGATTCTTGGATCTAATTCTTCCATGGTCAATCTCCTTTCTTTTGCATGGGCTCCTATTAAAACGATTCGTCAAGTTAGTTCGCTTCGCTCACAATTGGAATAATGGAATGCTGCAATACTGGAATGTTGGGTATTAAGAGCGGAAAAAATCATTTTTAATAGTTCTTTCCCACTAAACCCATTACTCCATAATTCCACTATTCCCTGGCCCAGACCGGGTTTTTACATGGCACCGCTTATTATTCTCATGTCGCGCCAGGGCGGGCCAACACTCCAATTGCGGAGCTAAGCGGAGCTAAGTTCCTATCCCTGGCATAAATCTCTAAGCGCTCAAACTCTTTTTCAAGTCTTTCGAGGACCTGGATGCCTTCTTTTAAGTCTCCCGATTTCCCTATTTTTTCCAGTTCAAAAGCAATCCCGGAAAGCTCATCTGCTGTCAAATTTGCCGCACCACCTTTAATGGCATGCGCTTCTCTCCTGACCACTTCAGCATTGCTATCGGATATGGCCTGGCGGATGGTTCCGATCTGAGCCCTGACATTTTTTAGAAAGCCATCCACGACCTCCATCAAGAACTCCTTGTCCCCCTCAAATTCCTCTATGGCCCTTTCGAAATTCATGGGAGCGTGGGTGGATTGACAATCGATAATTCTCTTGCTCCACTTTTCCACTACGGCCAGGAGTTCTTTCCTCCCCAAGGGCTTGGCAATATAGTCGTCCATTCCCGCCTCCAGGCACCTTTCTCTGTAGCCTTTCATGGCGTGTGCGGTTACGGCGATGATAGGAACTCGTTCCGAGTGAGCTTTGAGCTGTTCCTCATTTTTCCGAATTCGTTTTGTTGCCTCATAACCATCCATAACGGGCATCTGTATGTCCATAAGGACGAGGTCATAATGTCTCCGCTCATATGCGTTTACGGCCTGCTGCCCGTCCTCTGCCAGATCAACCTGGTACCCCGCTCCATAAAGATGCCTCATGGCCACCTGCTGATTGGTCGGGTAGTCCTCGACTAAAAGGATCCGGATATCTTTCCTGTACTGCTCGCCTATGGTATGCTTGGTAACCAGTTTTGGGGCGGTCTGAATCTCCTCATCCATGGAAAGACCCAAAACCGATTCGATTGCCTTACGCAGGTCATCCCGTCTGATCGGTTTGGGCAAATACCCCTCAATCCCAATGTCTCTGCAGCTCTTGCCGTCTCCTATTCTTCCAGCAGAGGTAAGGACTATGATGGGAACTTCCTTCAAAGCCTCCATTGCCCTGATCTCTCCGGCCAGATCAAAACCGCTCATCTCAGGCATCTGAAAGTCGGTCAAAATCAAGTTAAAAGGCTCTTTAATGTCCACAGATTTCCTGAGAACCGATAGGGCCTCTTTTCCATTAGACACCTCCACGGGCCGGCAACCCCAACACTTGAGATACTCCATCTGGATAAATCGGTTGGTCTGGTTGTCATCCACCACCAGCACTCTCATATCTCGCAGATCAACCTCTTCTCTTGGCAATATGGTTTCTTGCCCTGCTTGTTTGCCAAAGACCGCGGTAAACCAGAACGTGCTTCCCTTCCCATCCTCACTCTCCAAACCAATTTCCCCTCCCATCAGTTCTGCCAGTTGTTTGCATATGGTGGTCCCCAACCCGGTCCCTCCGTATCTCCTCGTGGTTGAACCATCTGCCTGGGTGAAGCCCGCGAAGATGGCCGTCTGTTTATCTTTTGGTATTCCGATGCCTGTGTCCTTTACCAAAAAACGGATCTTGACCCTGTCTCCAAGGTCTTCTGCTATCTCTCCCTTGATGTATATCTCACCCTCATGTGTAAACTTCAGGCTGTTACCTGCAAGATTTTTCAATATCTGCCTCAGCCGCGTCGGGTCGCCGATTAATCGAGATGGAACGTCGGGAGATAGAAACGAGATAAATTCCAGCCCCTTTTGCTCTGCCCTATAGGCCATAGTGTTGGCAAAATCCTCAACTGTGAGTCTCGGGTCAAACGGAATCTCCTCAAGATCCAGCTTTCCGGCCTCTATCCTGGAAAAATCAAGAACGTCACTGACAATATCGAATAGCAACTTGGATTCTTTGCTAATTGTTTCAAAGATGTTCCTCTGATTATCATCAAGGTCAGTGTCCAGGGCCAATTCTGCCATGCCGATAATTCCATTTAGAGGTGTCCTTATCTCATGGCTCATGTTGGCCAGAAACTCGCTCTTGGCAAGGTTGGCAGCATCGGCCTCGATCTTTGCCTTTTGCATCGCCTCGGCCCGCTTGCGCTCAGTTATGTCCGTGAAAGCTTGAACAATGCCGATAACGTCAGAGTCAATTCCACGAAGGGCATTTGCCTTTATAATGCAAGGGATTCCGGCGCCGTCATTACGTTCTTTTTCTACCTCGTATTCAACAGTCTCCTCACCGCCCAGAATCCGGGTCAACGGACAATCGGGAGTATTACAATGAGGTCCACGGAAAATCTCATAGCACTTCTTGCCACTCGACTCATCCTCGCTTATGCCCGATAACGTCAAAAGCGCCTCATTAATGCGAAGCACGTTGAAGCCTTGATCAATCACGCGCATCCCGTTGCCTGCGGTATTGAATATCTGATGGAGCTCTGCACTGGCGACCTCAGTCTCCAAGACCATGCGGTTGGCCCGTTCTATGGATTGCTCGAACTGTTCGTCAAGGCTTTCCAGCTCTTGGTTGGCTACACGTAGATTTTCCTCTGCCAGCTTGTTCTTGGCAATTTCTTGTTTCAGAACCGCTTCTAACTCCCTGGCCCTTTGTTCGAGTTCTTCATAAGTCTGCTTTCCGGTCATAAGCGAGTTCCTTTCTATTTATCTATCCCCGGCATAAATCTCTTAGCGCTCAAGCTCTTTTTCAAGTCTTTCGAGTTTTAGAAAGCCATCTATGACCTCCATCAAAAACTCCTTATCCCCCTCAAATTCCTCTATGGCCCTTTCGAAATTCATGGGAGCACTCTCCATTTCGGATTTCGGATTTTCGATTTCGGATTTTAAATCCGCATTCCGAAATCCGCATTCCGCATTCGATATGCTCCACTTTTCCACTACGGCCAGGAGTTCTTTCTTTCTCAAGGGCTTGCTAATGTAGTCATCCATTCCCGCCTCCAGGCACTTCTCTCTGTAGCCTTTCATGGCGTGCGCGGTCATAGCGATTATTGGAACCCGTTCCGAGTGAGCTGACAGCTCATAGCTGATAGCTGAAAGGTCCCCTTCCTTTTTCCCTTTGAGCTTTGAGCTTTGAGCTTTGAGCTGTTCTTCACTTTTCCGAATTCGTTTTGTTGCCTCATAGCCGTCCATCACGGGCATCTGTATGTCCATGAGGATATTAGATCGTAGCGTTTCCGTGCAAACGCCTCCAGTGCCTGCTGTCCGTTCTCCGCCAGATCTACCTGATACCCCCTCCATAAAGATGCCGCATGGCTACCCGCTGATTGGTCGGGTAGTCTTCGACTAAAAGGACCTGGACGTCTTTCCTGTAATCTTCGGCTATAGTATGTCTGGTAACCAGTTTTGGGGCGGTCAGAACCCCCTCGCCCGTGGAAAGATCCAAAACAGACTCAATCACTTTACGCAGTTCATCCCGTCTGATCGGCTTGGTCAAATACCCCTCAATCCCCATATCTTTGCAACTCTTGCCGTCTCCTATCCTTCCAATAGACGTAAGGACTATGATCGGAATTGTTTTTAATGCCTGTGTTGTCCTGATTTTTCCGGCCAGATCAAAACCGTTCATTCCGGGCATCTCATAGTCGGTCAAAATCAAATCGAAAGGCTCTTTGATGTCCACCTTGGCTCGACTGGCAGCCTCTGCCGCGTGCATGGCTTCTTCCAGATGTTTATTGGCCTTCGAAAGTTCGGCAGTGCGCATGGCCACCCGCTCTTCAAGGTGTTCGCGGTGTTGCTCGAGTTCCTGGTCGCGCACATGGATTTGCGACAACATCTCATTGAACCCGTCTATAAGGATGCCCAGCTCGTCATTGCTCTGTTTCTTGACCTGGATGGAGTAGTTTTTCTCTTCTGAAACCGATTTCATAGCTTGCACTAGATGAAAGATCTGCCTGGTGATCAGGCGTTGGAATTTTGACGAAAGCAGGTATGCCACAAATATGGAGGCAAGCATGACCACGGCGCAAATAACAGTGTGCGACCACAGGCGAGAATAAAGCCCCTCCAGATCGGACTGCAGGTAAAGCGTGCCTATGGTGTCGCCGTCCAGAATTATCCGCTTGAAAAGATCGAGGTGATCGTCATGGAAATGGTGGCCGTCTTCGATCTTTCCAGTCGGTTTCCCTCTGATGTGGCTCAGATAATGTTCGTCTTCTTTCAATACGGGTGATACGCTGTTCGGTGCCGCATGATTCTCACGATCTTCGGCAAACACCTTGCCGTCTTCCGTGTAAATGCATGCCAGGGTGATGTGCGGTTCCGCCTCCAGCGCTGATAGAGTCTCATTCGCCGATTCTTGATCGTTGAAGGCAAGTGCGGCCGTGCTGTTGCTTCCGATAACATCCGCCAGGGCCGACAGTTTTTCTACCATTGAGCGACGGAACGTGACAACCGTGTTTGTCACAAACGCTCCCGAGGCCAGGAACAACACGATAGTGCTCGTGAGCATGATGATCGCCGTGAGCTTGTGTTTCATGGAAATATCGCGGAAGCTACGCATCAATTCTCCTCTTCTCAGCGGTCTCTCACAGCATACCTGGCGTTATACGGAAAACTACGCAAAACGTCGGAACTTCTTCTCAAGTTTCGTGCCACTCCTCTACCAAGGATCGTCATGAAGCAAACTTGGGAACTATGGAATCTGATCATCAACGGCGGTCAAACAGATGATTGGGATATCGCTCAGGCCTAAATGTTTCCTGATTCTGGTGCACAGCTCACTACCTTCCATCTTCGGCATTACAAGGTCAGTGATAACGATATCGATATCCGAGATTTGAGTACACATAATTCCATATGCCTGAAGGCCATCTTCGGCTTCGATAACTGTTAGCCCTTCTCTTCTAACGGTATCCGAGACAACGCGGCGGGCAGATTTGCTATCGTCCACCACCAGTGCAGTCATCCCTTGCAGACGACTTCTGGGGTTTAGGATCTTATTGACAGCGGTAAGAATCTCTCCCTTTGCAAAGGGCTTGGAGATAAAATCGGCAGCACCGAGAAAAAAGCCCTTCTGGCGATCTGCCGGCTTGTCATTGCTGGTCACAAAAATTATGGGGGGCCACCCTGGTCAGAGGATGCAGTACCGGTATCAAATTTTCTGATGAGTTTTTGCAATGTTTCAAAACCATCCATTTTGGGCATGTCAATATCAAGGGTAACTAAGTTCGGCGGTGAATCGGTATTGATCAACTCTAACGCTTCAGCGCCATTCGCCGCCTCGATCACCTCGTACTGACCCATTTCGAGTTCTTGGCGTATTATCCCTCGCAATGCAGAGCTGTCATCAACCACCAGTATTTTCATCTGTTCGGTCATTTTGTATTTCTATAGGCTTTGATTAGAGTTTTTCAATACCCCGCTGCTTGCGGCGGGGTTACCGCACAGTTCCCTCTCCCCTGGCGCCCGCCTGCCACTGCGAGGCACAAAATTTGGATCTGTGCGGTTAGGAAACTATACAAAACTAATCACGAAAACACGAAAGTACGAAAACACGAAATAAGACCTGAGAATCGGGTTGGTGTCCATCCAGAGACTCCTTCTTTTTGGCTATCAACTTAAGCCGGGACACCTTGAAAAGAGCGAGGGGGGTTTTGCTTCTGTAGCGCAGGGCTTCAGCCCTGCATCGAAATGGCAGAGCTAAAGCTCTGCGCTACATCCTTTCGGTACACTAAGGAGACTAAAGATGTCCCATATTAAGTTGGCAGCCTTCTTTTTCGTGTTTTCAATCTTTCGTGCTTTCGTGATAGTTCTTTTTTTGCGTATTTCGCATGAAATCTGATATCTAACCGCACAGGTCGCAAAATTTCGTAGGTTGGGTTGAGCCCGTCCTAATGATGTTGGGTTTCGTACCTCAACCCAACCTACAAGGTATGATACGCCTGCTTTTCTCGAAAACAAAAAGGACGAAACCCAACATAATGGCTATAGAGGGCCAATGCTTCGCTGCAACATTGCATGAATCATGCCTGAATCTATAGTGACACATGATCCTCCATGATTCCAAATTGATAGAGCTTCTTTTTCCAATTATCAGACCATAGAAAAGCAGGCGAAGTCGATTCGTAGTCCGGCAATGCGTCAGATTGTTGACCGTTGCTAGCCGAAAACAGGGCATACCCGGGCATTTCGTTCGCTCAGTCTACGGAAAGGATCTAACCAGGCTGGTTGAGATGAAAGGGAAAATGCTTATGTAACCGAACACTCTGTATTCAATTCAGCGCTAAGGGCTGGCGGAAGAAAGAGCCTTCGGTTTTGATAAATCTATCGATATTCTTTTGTAACATGTGAATTATCAACATGTTACAAGCTCGGGGCAACGTCTGCTAATGCGATGCCATAAAGGAACATTAAACCATAATTGCCAAATGCGGCGGGTTGAATCATTTGGAATGTTTATCCTGAATATCAATAGGATAGCTTAGTCCGACCCCAAAAGAGAAAGGCAAAGATCCAAGCAAGGTCAGAATCGTTCTGGAGTGAAGCATATGGAGGTGGGAGGACTTTGCGAGTTGATGAGCTGGGTCATGGGCTTTGGTAGGCAGGCCGAGGTGCTGGAGCCGGAACATCTTCGCACGGCTGTGGCAGAGGAGCTTTCGGCTACGGCAGAAAAATACGTTGAGGATTCTCTACGTATATACTACGAAGATTCAAATGGAGGTCTATCCGGGTTGGTCTTTCACTGCCGAGCCGATTGTGCTATACAGAATTGCGGATTTTGGCCCGCCCTGCCCGCCATTGCCAAGCAGTGAAGTGCATGCCACGTGCTGTGTGTGGCGACCTGCCCGCCATTGCCAGAGACCTGCCCGCCATTGCCGTGTATGCGGGCATTGCAGCTTCCCGGCGACCGTGGTGATGGCAGGCGGGTGCCGGCACATAAGCTCAATGCTGTCTCAGGCGTTGGCAGGCGGATGCCGGCATTGAAGCTGCCCGCTGTGCCTGGCGATGGCGGGCGGCAGGCGGGCGGAATAAATGAGAAGTAGGAGTCAGCATGGATATATCTGGCATGCAAAAAGTGCTGCTCAACAACATTGAAAGTCCTGACACCATAGACCCGGGTGTGCTTCAGGTCCTCGACTATGCCTACAGGACACAGAGGGATATTGAGATCAAGATTGACCAGCCGGAATTTACCTCTCTGTGTCCCATATCAGGCCTTCCGGACTTTGGGTGTATCATGATTCGTTACAAACCAAATGACAAGATTGTTGAATTGAAGTCCCTGAAATATTACCTGTTGCAGTATCGCAGTGTCGGCATCTTTTACGAGCACGTGGTGAATCGAATCCTGGAGGACCTAATTTCGTTCGTCCGCCCCAAGTTCATGGAAGTGGTGGGAACCTTTACGCCCCGGGGCGGCATAACCACTACTGCGAGGGTAGAATACAGGAAAGAGTGAGAAACGCATGAGAATCGTTGCCACAAAAGGTATCGCTATCATGGCCACCTTCTTGATGGCCGTCTTTTTGGCGATTGGCTGCGCCACTACCAAGAAGATAACCGGAGACATCACCGGCGGAGGGAAAGCTTTAAAGAAAAAGATAGCATTCCTTCCCACTGTGAACAAAACGGGCTACGGAGGCAAGGACTTTCAAAAGTTCGCCAGAGCCCACCTCAACACCTTTTTGAAGCGCTTCTGTGACGACCTCATCATCATGGATTCCGAAAAGGCCCGCAGTCTCCTAAAAGAGATACCCCGTCTTGCCTCCGGCCAGATCGACAACCTGGCCCTGGCAAAACTTGGCAGAGCCCTTGGCTTCAATGCGGTACTGGAGGAGAGCCTCTCAGAGATTAGCTTTGTGGAGGACCAGCGAGGTGCCTGGGGATTCAAAGATACCTGTGTGCTCGTGCAAATCTCTGTATACGTTAGGGCTTATGACATTGAAACCGGCGCGGTCCTCTTCGACGAGGTCTTCCATAACGAGGTCGTGCTCTCAGAAGGTGAGTCGGAAGAAAAAAACGAAACAAGTGAATACGACAAGTGGATTGCAGACAGGGTTCTGGCAAAAATCACACCTGAGATATCAAAAAGGATCTGTTACCATTTAGACAATGAGCGCTGGAAGGGATACGTTACCTATGTTTCAGAAAATACGTTTACTATTTCGGCCGGCAAGGATGTTGGGCTCGCAGTAGGAGATGTATTGGAGGTGTTCGGAACGGGTGAGCCCATCGAGGGTCAAGCAGGTCAATTCTACCTGGTTTCCGGCTCCAAGATAGGCGAGATCAGGATTACAAGGGTTCACAGGAACCGGACCGAGGCGATTGGAATCCTTGGAAGCGACCTTCAAAAGAGCAGTTGCGTCAAGTTGAAGCGGTAGGATCAAGCCCTTCCCAGGATCCGGTAGATAGTCACAGGATCACGCACACCTTTTATGGCAACAGAAGGCACCATCTTCTCAGCAAGGAACCTGTCTGATACCTCCTTGTAGGTCGTCTCGGTGACCAATATCTCGTCTCCCCTGGCCAGCTTTTCCAGCCGCGAGGCAATATTGACCGGCATGCCAAAAGCCGTGTATTCCTTCTTTCTTAACGAACCAAACACACCGGTAACCACCTCACCAGTACAGATACCAATACCTACGTTCAGACGAAATCCATTTTTCTTATGCAATTCCCGGCTGATGGCCCGGGTGGTTTCCTGCATTTCGATACCCGATTCAATGGCCCTGAGAACATCGTCCCCGTAAGATATGGGTGACCCATAAATCACCATGATGGAATCGCCGACATGCTTGTCAACTGTGCCGTTGTAACGATAGGCTATCTCTCCCAGAGGTGTAAAATAGTAATCGTTCAGAAAGGCTGCGATCTCTTCCGGAGACATCTTGTTGGACATTTCAGTAAAGCCACGGATGTCGGTAAAGAGGATAGTGGCCGTTTGTCTTCTGGGCTCCATAATGCCTGGATTGCGCTTGATCTCCTGGTATATCTGATCAGAGATGAACTGTCTGAGCCGTTTCTTGATTGTGATGTCTTGAATCTTGTTCCGCAGCTCCACATTGTCAAAAGGCTTTGTGAGGAACCCATCAAGCCCCTCATTGGTTGCGTGAATGGCACTTTCCATGGTGGCGTAACCGGTGAGCAGTACGCGGGTGACCTCAGGATTGATGGAGGCTATCCGGGTGAGGGTTTCCAACCCGTCCAGTCCGGGCATCTTATAATCTGAGATCACAATTGTTATCTCTGAAAGGTATTGTTGAACCAACCCGATGCCAGTGTCACCATTTTCCGCAGTATAAATAGTGTAAGGCTCCCGTTTCAGTGCCCGTGTTATGGAGCGTCGTACCCCTTCCTCGTCGTCGATAAACAAAAGACCTGTCATTTTCTCCCCCTTGTTTGAACATAGGGACTTCGTCCCACAATCACTCCCTCCCGCCAAAGTAGGGTCGGCCACCGTGCCGACCGATCCAAACAGGCAGCCACAGTGGGCTGCCTTACTAATGTCGGGCCGCTGTTTGCACGTAGCCAAAATAGGCCTGCACTGCATCCACCATATCCTGTCTGGTCTTTAAACGGGCGATGGCGGCCCGGAAACGGCTGCTGTGTGGAAGACCCTTGGTAAACCATCCGAGACGGCTTCGCATGATGGGCACAGCCCGACTTTCTCCAAAATGGTTCACAGAATACTCGATGTAACGAAGCACTGTATGAAGGCGTTTGGGGAGGTCCGGCCGTCTGGGGGGACTGGAGTGAATGAGATCAATGGCCTGGGCAAAGATCCAGGGGTTTCCGATAGAAGCCCGCCCTATCATAATACCGTCGCACCCGGTTTCCCGTTGCATCCTGAGCACATCATCCGGCTTCTGAATGTCGCCGTTGCCTATGACCGGGATAGAAACTGATTTTTTAAGCAGGGCGATTAGAGACCAATCTGCCCTGCCGCTAAACCCTTGAATGGCAGTCCTGGGGTGGATGGCTACCGCATCAACGCCGCAGTATTCGGCAATCCGCGCTGTCCTGATCGCCTGCTCTCCTGAAGGCTCCCAGCCCGTTCTCATCTTAACGGTCAAGGGAAGGCTGACTGCACTGCGGATTGCCTTCAAAACCGCCTCCAGCCTTTCTGGTTCACGCATCAGGGCAGCACCAGCCCCTTGTCTGATCACCCTTCGGACTGAACACCCCAGGTTAACATCAAGAATATCGGCACCCGCGCTCTGTACTATTTGAGCAGCCTCTTTCATGATCACCGGGTCTGCCCCGAATATTTGGGTCGAAAGGGGCCGCTCGCCGGGATGGCTCACGAGAAGCTCTACGGTCTTTTTTGTACCGTGCACAAGACCGTTCGCGCTTACCATCTCAGTAACCACTAAGGCACATCCCGCTTCTCTGGCCAGCCGTCGAAAAGGGAGTTGGGTGATCCCGGCCATAGGGGCGAGAATAAGGCGGTTCTCTAAGACCAAACTGCCGATTTTCATAGATTCCGATAGAACAGAGCGTTCCAGATTTCAACCTAAAACGAGAAGAGACCTACATATTGAATCCGTTTCCCCAGGCCATGCCATATATAGTAAACTTGTGGGCTCCGCCCCAATTTGGAGAGTATCGGAGTCCCGCACAGATTCCTCGTTTAGCCTTGACATACGACCATCTTTTTTCGTAACTACTCAGGTTCAAAGTTCCAATTCAGCCGTTCGGCCGTCGTAGCCATAGGCTACTATGGCGAAGTCGGCTCGTAGCCATAGGCTACTATGGCGAAGTCGGCGGTTCACGGTTCAGAGATTAACCTGTCAACGGTCAACGGTGAACGGTGAACCTGACAACCTGAGTAGTTACCAACTTTCTTCTATTTCAGAGGACTATCATGCCCATTGATTTCAAAGGTCTGCGTGTCGTCTCGTTTGAAAGTCGCCAAGCCGCTGAGATGGCCGAGCTGATCAAGGCGGCTGGAGGGAAACCGGTCATTGCGCCAAGCATGCGGGAGATTCCTATCGAGCACAACAGTGAAGCATTCATGTTTGCCAAGCTTCTGCTCGCAGGCTGGATCGACCTGGTCGTCCTCATGACCGGTGTCGGCACGCGACTTTTAGTCAAAACGGTAGCTAGTAAATACGCCACCCAGGAATTTATTGAAGCACTTGGGTTGGTCAAGATCATTGCACTCGGGCCCAAGCCCGTAGCTGCGTTGCGGGAGATGGGGCTTGCGCCGACCATTCTTGTTCCCCAGCCGTACACGTGGACCGATTTACTGGGAACATTCGACGAGAAATATCCGTTAGATAACAAGCGAGTGGCTATCCAAGAATACGGGCAGTCAAATCCCGAGATGATCAGGGCCTTGGAGGAACGAGGGGCTCAGGTCTTGCGCGTGCCTGTTTATCGATGGGAGTTGCCGGAAGATTTGGAACCGCTTCGCCGGGCTATGCAGGATATCATTGGCGGGGACACCCGGCGTGCGGACTTTGCTTTGTTCACCAGCGCAACCCAGGTGCGGCATCTCTTCCAGGTTGCCAGGATGGATGGCGTGGAAAGCAAACTTCGGGAGGCATTCAAACAGGTCTGCATCGGATCTGTGGGACCGATTGCCAGCCGAGCC
>JAQYWL010000255.1 GCA_030145035.1 Desulfobacteria bacterium
GGGTGCCGGTCTGCATATTTAGACGTCCTGCAAAACGCCTTGTCAAGATGCCGGCCTAACCTCCTACAACTCCAGTGGCGTGATCGACTTTACGAGAGGAAGGGCTCGCAGCTCCTTCAGCGTCTCGGGTGGCGCAGGCGTATCTGTAACCAGGAGGATCACATTTCGGTCACCATCTCTTTCCTGGCCCACATGCATTCGACCAATATTGATGTTGTGTCGGCCGAGCACAGTTCCGATGCTGCCGATGGCACCGGGTTTGTCTATGTTATGGATGAAAAGCAGGTGACCTTCGGGAACAACTTCTAGCCTGAAGGTGTTGACCCGGACAATCCTTGGTTCGTGCTTTCCGAATATGGTTCCGGAAACCGTATTGGACCCTTTGGAGCCCGTTGCCTGAATCGTAATGAGATTGGTAAAATCTTCGGCCTCCACACTGCGCGACTCGGTGACCTTAATTCCCCGTTCCTTGGCGATCACGGGCGCATTGACGAAATTGACCTCATCTTGGAGGAAAGGAGTGAGCAACCCTTTTAAGGTGGCCGTGGTGACAGGGGCCATGTCAAGGCCCAAGAAATCTCCTAGATATCTTATAGTAACTGCCTTTATAGCCCCTTTAGCCAACTGTGCCTGGAGGCAGCCCATACGTTCGGCCAGGGTCAAATAAGGCTGGAGTTTAGCCAACAGTTCTCCGGTCACTGACGGGACGTTGACCGCATTGATGATCGTGCCGGTCTGAAGGTAATTGATGATCTGTTCGGCCACTGCCACTGTCACATTCATCTGGGCCTCAGCCGTAGAAGCCCCTAAGTGAGGAGTGCAAATCACATTATCGAACTCGAAGAGAGGAGAGGACCCCGGAGGCTCGGTTTCAAAGACATCAAGGGCAGCACCTCCCACCTTCCCGGACCTGAGGGCATCAGCCAGGTTTTTTTCGTTCACGATACCGCCCCGGGCGCAGTTGATGATCATCACACCGGGCTTCATCTGGTCGAAGGCCTCTTTGTTGATGAAGTTGATGGTGTGTTTCATTTTGGGCAGGTGAATGGTGATATAATCCGAACGCCTGTAAAGCTCTTCCAAAGAAACCAGCTCCAAACCCGCTTGCTCCAGAGGTTCCTTGTTGACATGGTGATCGTACACAATAACCTGCATCTTGAGTCCCCTGCCCCGGTCAGCCACAATACTGCCACTCCGGCCATAGCCAATGACCCCCAGGGTTTTGTTAAAGACCTCTGTGCCCTGCAGGTTTTTCTTTTCCCACCGCCCGGCCTTCAAGGATGCGGTACCCCGGGGGATATTCCGCGAAAGGGCGAGCATCATGGCTATGGCATGCTCGGCTGTGGTCACCACATTTCCACCCGGCGTGTTCATGACCACGATGCCTCGTTTTGTGGCTGCCGGGATGTCCACATTATCGAGCCCGATACCGGCCCGCCCTATCACTTTCAGCCGGGGGGCCGCCTTTAAGAGGTCCTCGGTCACCTTCGTGGCACTCCTTATAACCAATGCCTCGTAGTCTTTTATGATGGCCTTCAACCCCTCCGGCGCAAGGCCTACTTTCACGTCAACGTCAATACCCTCGGCCTCTTTGAACATCTTAATGCCGATGTCTGCCAGCTTGTCACTTACCAGGACCTTCAATCTTGCTTCTCCTTCAATACCTTATTCGTTACTCCACGAACGGTTACTCTTGGTGTTTTGGACCGATCATTCTTACCTTCAAAGCACATGGCTTGTCAAGAGGCTCCTTGCCCAAATCACCGGTTTCCCCTTGACATCCGCGGCCCTTTGCCTGTAGCGTCGCCGCAAAAAAGTCAGGAGGTAGGCTCTTCACACTTGATGGGTAACCGGTCACTCCATCATTCCATAAACAAGGAGCATTTATCTGGGCTAACATGCAATTTGAAGAAGATACGTCAGGAGGCTGAAATGAAAGGGAGAATCTATAACTTCAATGCAGGGCCAGCAGTTCTGCCGTTGCCGGTTTTGGAGGAGATTCAGGCAGAGCTTCTTAATTTCAAAGGCTCAGGCATGTCTATCACGGAGGTAAGCCATCGATCAAAATGGTTCGATGAGGTCATTCAGGACGCCACAACCCGTGTGAGACGCCTTCTTAAGCTCGATGAACGCTTCCGCATACTCTTCCCTCAAGGCGGGGCAAGCTTGCAGTTTTGCATGATTCCCATGAACTTGCTGCCCGACGGCCAGTCGGCCGATTATGTAAACACCGGCACCTGGGCCACCAAGGCGATCAAAGAGGCCGGAATTCAGGGGAAAGAGATTATTGTAGTTGCCTCGTCCGAGGATAAGAATTTTTCCTATATTCCGAAAGACATATCCTTCAGCCGAGACACAGCCTATGTCCACATCACCTCCAACAACACGATCAAGGGGACCCAATGGGCATCTTTTCCCGACACCGGAGGGGTACCCCTGATCAGTGACATGTCTTCAGACATCATGAGCAGGCCCTTTGACCCATCTCCTTTCGGCCTGATTTATGCCGGTGCCCAAAAGAACCTCGGGCCGGCAGGGGCCACGCTGGTGATCATTCGCGAGGACATGCTGAAACGTGTGCCCCAGGGCCTTCCTACCATGCTCAAGTATACGACGTATGTCGATCATAACTCGATGTTCAACACACCCCCCTGTTTTACGGTTTACACTATTCAACTGGTGCTAAAATGGCTGGAGGAGACCATTGGCGGGCTTGAGAAAATGGAAGAAGTCAACCGAGAGAAGGCCGGTCTCCTTTATCAGGCGATTGATGAGTCCGAGTTTTACAGAGGACCCGCGGAAAAGGAGAGCCGCTCTGTGATGAATGTGACCTTTCGCCTTCCCAGCGAGCACCTGGAAAAACAGTTCGTGCAGCAGGCCCTTGAGCATGGCCTGGGCGGACTCAAGGGTCACCGTTCGGTCGGAGGGTGCCGTGCCTCGATTTACAATGCCACAAGCCTGGAAGCAGTAAAAGCTCTGGTAGATTTCATGGACAAATTCGTCCAAAAAAATGGCTGAGAATTGACATTCCTCCCGCAATCATTTATGCACTTGATTTAACATCGATTCTTGGAGGACCACATGACCAAAACAGATCTAATAGAGACTCTGAGAAAGGAAACCGGGCTCACAAAAACCAAAGCCACGGAGGTGGTTGAGCTGTTCTTTGATGAAATGTCCAATGCTCTTGCTGCTGGTGACAGGGTCGAAATCAGGGGGCTTTGCAGCATTTTTGTAAAGGATTATGGAGGCTATGCTGGGAGAAACCCGAAAACAGGAGAGTCCATCCAGGTGGGACCTAAGAAGCTACCCTGTTTCAGGTGCGGCAAGGAGCTTAAGGATAGGGTCGATTTCAAATAGACTAATACTCACGGCCCTGGCGTGGGCCTACACTCCTGTCAAGGCTGCCGGGCTCGGACAGGCTTCAGCTACGACGAGACTTTCGCCAAAGTTTCCTTGACCTTTTCCATGATTACTTTAGGATCAAACGGTTTGACGACGAAATTGTTGGCGCCCGCTTTAATCGCGTTGACAATGCGGCTCTGTTCGCCTTCGGTTGTACACATAATGATGGGAACCTTGTTTCCGCTTGCACGAATCTTTTCCACAGCCTCAATGCCGGTCATGTTGGGCATGACCCAGTCCATAAGCACCAGGTCAGGAGCCTCTTCTTCGACCTTTTGTACGGCCTCGTAACCGTCTGTAGCCTCCACAACACTTTCCACGCCACCCTCATTTAGTATCTTTACAAGCACATGACGCATTAACGTGGAATCGTCAGCCACTAGAATCTTCATGAGTTACCGCCTTTCTTTTAGGTTGCAGCATTGATATCAGATTCAAAAACAACCCGGAGGACAAAAGGACCCAAGCCACTTCGAAAGGGTACTTCCAGCCATGTCGATCTTGAGGGGTAATCAACAACAGGTTTGCTGTTTCTTAACACTCTCGGAAGGCCCAGGTCAACCGTAGGGCCTTTTTCCGAAGACAACCTGATTTTGGCGCCCCCGGCAGCCATATTGACCAGCTCCGCAACACCGTCTTTCACAGCCTCATCAACTACCCGCTTCTCGGTTCCCAGGATACGGCCCACAACGGCAAGCGCCGTCTCCACCGGCAATTCGAGAGCCACGGTGCCTCGAACATGTCCACTCAAACCGATTAGGGCGGTGAGGGTCTCCGGGCTTCCGCTGCCATCCGCGAGCCCCGCCCGCACGGGCTTCGCCTCGCAGCCCAACATAGTCGAAAATAGGTTTTGAACACTTTCAACAAAAACGTTAACAAGCTCTGCTTTCATTGCTGGGCTTTGCCCCGTTTTGCATCATCAGTGATACGCAGATCGAAATCTGATTGATCTTCGTTCATAAAACCTCATGTTTTGCACGAACCTGCTCGTCCTCAAACCCTTTTACTTCGAGTACAAAGGTGGCGTCATTTCTTAACTTGATTGTATAGGAAATTCCTTTTTTAAGCGGCGTAGCCGCGTTATATAAAATCCCGTAGGAATTTTATAACTTGACCAGAAAATCGGGCATGTAGGTGTGTTGTGAGCCATTGAATTCATAGTCTATGGTAAAATCCAGATGATCATTCCGAACGTATGATTTCACCAGATCACTTTGTCCTAAGTGGAAAGCCACAGAACGGTCCCAGGTCTTGGTATCAAGAACCACGTGGCTAACGTGACTCTTTATCGTTTGCTTGGACGGACGCGAAGTCCTGAAAAGGGCTTCCTGTCTTGACCCGCGTGGACGGAACCGTTCTAGGCGTGGCAGCAGCGGGGCCTCACTACTGCCTTCATCTGGTCCAATTTTCACACAATCCTCACGCCTGCAGCATTATATTTAATTTGGCTTGCCATTCATCTTCGGCGAGCACTTCAAATCGTAATACCCTGTCCTTCATCACAAGGCCCAGTTCAGTCCAGCTTCTTGATTTGGCTTCCCTGGTGCACATGGAAAACATCTTTCGCTTATATTCAGTATCTGGACTGCCCATTAAATGAAGCCCTTTTGTTTCCACAACATAAACCTGCTCAGACTGAAAAGGGGGACGGTCATAAAAATATAACTTTGCCTATCCAAATAATGAAGAAGTTATAATGTCATGACCGTCCATCCAGTCTCTCAGGCCTAACCGCCTTTCTTTACAACCTTTTTGTCCTCCCAGTCAATGACAACACGACCACCCTCTGTCCTTTCCCGGGTTAAGTTCTACAGGGATTTTGAGAATATTCTTGTCATGCATTTATCGTGACCTCATTCGATGATATTCTCAGTGGGACAATTTGCATGCCAGGGATGGAGATTTCGGATGGTGGACTTCTATCTGCCCGCGGATATCCTGCCTTTCGCACCTACGTAAGATGTTGGGCCTCACCAAAAAGTTCTATCGTTGGATCGTCAAGCCCTCGTTGTGCGGAAAGCCGAAGTCTAACTTGTCCCATTGGGCCATGCACGACACGCCGAGTGCGAGCGATTTCTCTAACGGTTTTGTCCACAGTTGAATCCCGTCTGGGCGGCCTCCAACCCTGAGGACGACCAGTGCAATAAATTTGCGAAGTATGACTGCGGATTTTTTCGACATCATCTTGAGATGGCAGGGGCCTTTTACCACTTGCAAAGGGTGTCAGTAGAGCAGCCGCTTCTGGGGTGGTCATTTCAGACCACATTTTGTGATAATAAGCGTTTGATGAGCCATGATGCGGGACCTTTACTACAAACGCGCGTCCCCGAGGCCGGTTCGGGGAAAGAACAACTGCCCGCCAGCCCAGGCGCTTGTCTCGATGATTCTCAAGATCTGATCCCAAAAGAATATTTAGATTCCCAACGATTATCCATAAAGCTACTGAAACATGATTAGGTCTTTGAGCGACGGCTCGGCGCTTTGGCGTTCCCGCACGCGGCAATAGTTGACCAATTTCAGATAAAGCCAGCGTCATTGCGGTGTCAGACGGAGAAAGAGCAAACACCTCTACATTGAAGGATCGATTATTTTTCGGCAAATATAACAACCTGCGGTCAGCGATGGCCCACAGATCCGGCCCCACGGATTCGGGCCTTTCGCCGGTTGAACGGCGTTGAAGCTTTTCAAAAATGCGATCAAACTCGTCGACGCCGGAACTCACCATAAAAGAACGAGTACTGCAAATGCGAACAAACTGGATGAATTCAGTAGAACGAAGCGCTTCAGAACACACGAATTTAGCGTCACGACAAGCCGATAGGATATCCGCCGCGCCTTTGAGGTGATCATCATGCCAATGAGTGATAACAAATAGCTTAACGGATGTTGCTACGTCTATCCCAAGTTCGGTAAGGTATTTGAGGGCAATCGGTTGGCGGGATTCCCTGTCAAGGCATGAATCAACGACCATCCATTTGTTATCGCCTAAGTGTATTGCGATACACTCCCCTGTGCCAGGGCCGAAGATCGATATCTCAATTTCATCCAAAGAAGGTGGGGCGTGGCTATTTCCATCCAATACGTTCACCCAGGGATTCAGCTTCCCTTCGTGCCGCTTTGAGTTCCTTATCCGTCCAAACTGGTATACGTCGGACACGAATTGAAGACACTCTGTTACGCTGTCCATCGAGACGGTCATCATAACCTATAGACCAATAAAAAACGGCGCCTGGCAGAGCTAAAGGGCGGTCAGATTCCGGAATTTCTTCAATTGAAAATGTAATCTCCTCATCTTGATTTTCAGGCGTTGTGCGGTCTCTAATAATAGCACGACATTCATCTCCTGAAATTTCTAAAATGGTCCCTTCCCATGTTTGCAATACCTTGAAACGATGCAGCGGTTTTCGTGGCCCTGGGAGTAATAAAGCTGGTTCAACTGGTGGACTCAAATCTGCTGGTGCCTCTGTTGAAATAACTTTGTTGTCAATAGAGCCTCGGTCGTATCGCGCCTCGCGGTCTGGGATGATATCCCGTAAGACAATGTATTCAGGTTTTTCGGGAGGCTGTTCTATCGCAAAACAAGCTGCTGAATCTTTCATTAGAACTCCTGACTCATTAAGTGATTGACAATACCTTCAGTGGAGACGAGGTCCTTCTCCCATGAATCTTTCAATATACTCAACATAGCTTGAACATTTTCAATTTCATAGTGGATGTTTACCAGAACAAAAATGCCAGGCTCAACCCTTCTTGATGGTTCAATTTTTACCTGCGTATATCCTGGTGGCTCACTTCTTGAATCCTGCATCGTCAATGATTTAAGCCCCGGTTGTTTCATTATCCCATGCCAAACCTTCTTGGGAGCAATCAAATGGCCAAAAGCGTGTCATTTGTCTTCGGAAGGCATCTTAAAATGCATCATCCGGTTCAATCCCACCGCTGAAACGGGAGTATGTTCTAGAAGA
>JAQYWL010000434.1 GCA_030145035.1 Desulfobacteria bacterium
AATAGCCCCATCATGCCGTTCTCGCTCCCCTGAGATAATCGGTACCTTGCCGAGGGCGAGAGCAAGGGGGATACGAACGCTGTGGAGATAAAGATGGCAGCCGACACACGGAGTGTAAAATCCGTATCTTGACACCAGCTCGCTGATGAATCGTCCATTGAGCGCCTGCCAAAAGCGAGGCGAGCCAAGGACCACTAAGTCGTGCACCCGAACTTCCGCCAGTCGCGTTGCCAGCCGCGCCACTGCCTTCTCGACAGTTGCCCACGCCCCATGCTCTGTCCCAGTATAAACATAGGTGGGAAGAAGGTCGGTGAAGGACTCTTCCTCCACGCTTTTCACAGCCGCGGCCACGCTGTCCCGACCTGCTATTTCCACGATTGCCAGCCGGGACATGGCTCTGTATTCTTTGATGTTCTGTGGAGAAAGGAGCCATTCCGGAAAATCGATAACACATTCGGGTTTATTCAAGTATACCTCTTTGAGCCTTGAATCCAGGGTGGGCATGCCTATTCTTTCCTTGTTTAATCAGACACAATCACGAACACACAAGTGAATATCTAAAGGTGGCAGAATTGAACGTCTTTCCCACTTTGGTTCGATGCAGAGATTCTTCGGTGCTGCGAGATTATTCCGCAGGGCTAATCTTCCAGTGGCGTCCTGACCGCCAATACCGAACAAGGGACAGAGTCTACCAGTGCCACTTCTATGCCGCCGAATAACAGCTTCTTTAAGCCCGTCAAACCTTCGCTTCCGATGACGGCCAGGTCAAAACCCCCTTCTCTAATAATATTCACAATCTCATCCTTGGCATTTATGAGTGTCACATCTCCCAGCAGTATGATCCTTGGACTTATCCCCTCTTTCTTCATCAGCTCTTGTGCTTTCCCAAGGGCAATGTTTGATTCCTTCTCCAGGTCCTCATCATATGATTTCGTGGATTCAGAATCAGTGTAGCGGAGGGCTATTGCCAAAAGTGTCACCGATGCGTGCACGTCTTTGGCTATTTTGGCGGCGGTTTCTGCTGCATAGAAAGAGTGTTTAGAGCTATCGACAAAAACCAGGATCTTCATAAACGGTCCCCATCTCATGGCTATCCCCCTAACCCGCATGAACCGGAAATCCGAAGCACGAAATTCGAAACTCGAAACAAATCCAAATTACAAATGTTCGAATGTTCAAAACATGGAAATTAAGCTGTTTGAGGTAACTTATCGTGCGCATATAGTTTTTGTCATTTGGGTTTTGAAAATTGTTTCGGATTTCGATATTCGGATTTCGAATTTGCTTTCTGCCACAAAAAAACACGAATTTCAAAATTTAGGAACTAAACTGGAGAATCAACCCGCGCCCTCTAAACAGCATGACGCATCATTCTTACCACACCGGCCACCAATAGACCAGAAAAATAACACCGTTAAGGAAAGCATTTCCTTGTGCTTTTTGCGAATTTCATGGTATTCAATCCAAGCTTTCGCAAGCGTGGTCGTTCATTCGTATCGGAGGACAAGATGTCATCGGAATTGATCGAGACTATAAAACCTATTCTCAAGGCCGCAGATGGTCTCAGGAATGTGGGCAACATCTTGCGGGCATGTGATAAGCTCAGGGGCGATCTTAACAGGAATGCATTTGTCTTAGAAACCCATGTCAACAAGCTGGACAGGACGCTCAGCAAACTGGAAGACCTCCAGGGGCTCATCTCAAAGACGAGTGGTTTGCAACAGGAGCTCCTCAAGGAAGCAAGCCTTGCGCAGGAGAGGTTCAAAAATAGTATCGCAGCAGAGCTGGCAGATTTCCTGAGACCACATGGCCTTGAGATCAGCGGAAATTTTCCGGAACTTAGATGCGGCATCCTTACCCTCATTTTTTCCTTTGGCAAAGGTGGCATCGTAAAGGTCTATTACGGGCCAAGGATAAGTTTACTGAAGAAAGTCTCTGTTGAGGCCAAGAAGATAGGCGAGGCTGTTATTTCCATCCTCAAAGGGCTAAACGATCCACCGCTTGACGATGAAGAGTTTATCAAACAGATCTACATGTCCTATTTGTCCGCACTCATGAGGGAAGGCGGGAGAGATGAAGATGAGCAGCCTTCTGCTGTTCCGATTGTGGGTGTCATGCAGGAGATGGCCTTTTTGAAGCAGAAAAGGAGCTTTCGCACAGATCCGACAAGAGAGCATTTTACCTCTTACGGGAGGGTTAAGTTTTCATACGATCTTGCGAGACTTAGGACCAGAAGGCTTGGAGGCAAGGAGCTCCGACTTGGTGTTGCCTCCATGCAGCAGACTAAGAGCGAAAAGACAAGCCTCTGGGTGCCAAAGCTCCTGCAAGGGAATGGGACGCACTATGCATCTGTAGTTTTTGTGTAACAGTTTAGCCTTATGCAGAAGACCGTCCATATAAATAAATCCGAAGCACGAAATCCGAAATCCCTGGCCCAGACCTGGACTACATGGGCACCAAAATCATCTGGGGATGTCGCGCCAGGGCAGGCCGAAACAAATTCAAAATCCAAATGCTCAAATGTCCAAAACCATTGCTGTTTTCCCTCACATTTTGGGGTTTAGGAACGTAGATTACTGCTGATTGCACAGATTACGCAGATGGGAGAAGTCTTAATAATCAGCGTAACCGGTGAAATCCATATAATCTATATAATCAGTGTTTATAGGTTTCAGTCATTCGGATTTCGTATTTTGAACTTTCAATTGGGGAATCCCAAAATTGGAATTGCTGTAAATAGATACTTTTTACAAAGGACGTATCATGATCGGAGTCACCCGGAGTATTGCGAGACAAATTATAGAGAGGGTAGGCTCGGCCGGCGCCCCGCCTGAGTGGGGCTTTCAGTTCTTCACAGCGGGCCTCGACTTGTATCTGAAAGTCCTTGAGGAAGATTATCTTAAAGGTTTCATCAGACAGGGCGGCGCCTCATTCAAGATGGTTATCGGGGCCTATGGCGGCGGAAAGACACATTTTCTCTACAGTGTCAGGGAGCTTGCCTGGAAGAACGATTTCCTTGTAAGTTACTGCGCCTTAAGCCCTGAAGAATCGCCGTTTTACCGTCTGGACAAAGTTTACAAGACGGTCGTGCAGAATCTCATGTATCCGCTGACACCAGAGGAATTGTTTTCAGGAGGCCACAAGGGTATAGAGGCATTTTTGAAGGTCCTTTACCAGGATGCAAGGAAGTCATTTTCAAGGGAAGCTACCGATAATACGCTTATGAAGCGTCTTAAGGATTATGCTTCGGATTTTGCGAAGGGAATAGAGAGTGTTAATTTCACAAGGGCTGTAAGGGAAGCATTTATGTCCCTTGCTGAGGGCAATGATAGAGACTTTGAAGATCTTATGCAGTGGATAAAGGTCGATGGTTATGACAGGCACGTGCATCGGCGGTTTGGAATACTTCAGCCTATCGATAAGGGGCAAGCCTTTTCTACCCTTCGTTCTCTCATTCAATGGACAAGGAATCTCAGATACAACGGCCTTGTAATCCTTTTTGATGAGGCCGAACAGGTGCCGAGCCTCACCTCAAAACAGAGAGAACTTATGTTGAGCAACATAAGGGAGCTCATCGACGAATGCGGACATGCCGCATTCAAAAATGTCATGATATTTTATGCCATCCCCACCCTGGCCTTCTTTGAAGGGAAATCCGGTGTCTATGAAGCCCTGAAGCAGAGAATATCGACTGTCTTTGACTTTTATAATCCAACAGGAGTAAAAATAGACCTGGAAAGACTTGAGTATGAGCCAGAGGTCCTTCTAAAAGAGATAGGGGGGAAGCTCATCCATATTTATGAAACTGCGTTTAAGACCAGCCTTCCCGGGGAAAAGAGTGAAGATGCCATTGGCAAGATTGCGCATGCTGCATATGAGCAAAGATTTGGAGACATAGGTTACAAAAGGCTTTTTGTGCAGGGCCTCATAAGGGGATTTCACTTCATCCGGCATAACCCCTCTGCTCAAATAGATGAGCCGTGGGCCTTTGATATGGTTCAAGGATGATCAAGTTCAGAGCAAAGGGTGCAAATGCTGATGATGTCATGGTCGTTGAGGCGTTCAGACTCGGTATTGTCCCGTACAACGCCATTGAGACCTGGACACAGGGGCGCGACAGTGAATTAAGCAAAATAAGGCAATGGCTGGATGATTGGGGCCAGGGTACCCTTATTATTGAAGGCCCCTATGGAAGCGGCAAAAGCCACTTTCTTCAGTACCTTTACTCTATTGCCGTAAAGTCCGGATATGCGGTATCCCTTACGGATCTTGACCCATCTGAGGCAACTGCTGCATTTCCAAAAAGGGCATACAGACGGATCGTGCAAAACCTCAAGGCGCCCATTGGAGCCGAACAGGTTGGGTTCAGAGGATTGTTGCATGTCATTGCCGAGAATATAGATACTAACCCGGTTGTCGATCATCCCTATTTTGGAACTATCATCGATACACTCAGAACGGGTGAACTAAAAGAAGACGCCTGGAACTGGCTTGAAGGCAGAGAGGCCGTGAAGGGGAAATACGGGTCGCTCTGGGACTATACAACCGTTGCCAACATATACTGCCATATGCTCAGTTGCCTCGGCTGGCTTATGGTGAAGGTGCTTGATTTAAACGGGTTTCTGATACTCTTTGATGAGGTTGAGACCACAAAGAGTATGTCCTATAGATACCAGTTCAGGAGAGGGCTCAATTTCTTCAGGGGGCTCTCCATGGTAGCTAATGACGAGCCCGTACTTCTCGAAGAAAGAGTGGTAAAGGATATGGTAAGAAAGGGTGAGGAAACAGGACTTGTGTATTCAGGGCATCTTCCGATCCCTTACCTTTATCGTATCCCATCTTATCTTAAAGTAGTATTTGCGATAACACCGGCGGTCTTGACCCGTGAGTTTCGCAAATGGCGCAACACAGTGCCGGTCCTTGAGCTTGAGTCCCTGAGTATCTCTGACCTGCACAGATTGTTCAACACATTCATAGAACATTACAAGAAGGTTTACGGGGTTTACGTCGGGCCTGTGCAAAGGAGGCAGTATTTTAGAATCCTTCTTGATAGATGCAACTATACTTCAACACGCATATTCATCAAGTCCATGGTGGAACTCATGGACTTTTTGAGATTCCACCCCGAAAGCAGCATAGAGGAGATCGTGGGTGAATGAGGCAGTTATTAAAAAGTTGCTGGAGAGGACCTATGCCCCTTTTTTTGGACGTTTTGGGAGGTTAACCCAAATACAGTCAGCTCTGATTCCGACCCTTATGAAAGGGATAAATGCAGTCGGCGTCTCCCCTGCTGCGAGCGGAAAGACAGAGGCAGCCTTTGCCCCTATTGTCGAGAGAATACTCACCGGCGACAAAAACCCATTGAGCGTATTATATGTGGCTCCTACAAGGGCCCTCATAAACGATATCGAGAAAAGGATCAAGGATCCGCTCACCTCTCTCGGTTTGACTCTTGCGGTGAGGACAGGAGACAGGCCTGAGTTACACAGCAAGCACCCTGAAAACGTGCTCCTTACTACCCCGGAGTCGTTCGACTCTCTTCTTTGCCGCTATCCCCGCATATGGAAGGATACAAGGGCCGTCATCCTTGATGAGATCCACCTGCTGGACAATACCTACAGAGGCGATCAACTAAGGATATTGCTCCGCCGCCTGACGAAATGGCATACAGAAAAATCTATCCACTACTGCGCACTGTCAGCCACGATCTCACAACCTGAAAACCTTGCAAGCCGTTATTTTGAACCAGCCACGGTTGTAAAGACCGACACAATCAGGGGAATTTCTCTCCGACTATTTCCGTATATGGAAGATGTTATTCAATTCTTGAGGCGGAAAAAATGCCACAAAGCACTTATCTTTTGCAACAGCCGCAAGAATGTTGAGGAGCTTTGCCTTAAGTTGCGAAAGCTCTGGCCGCAAGACAGGGTTTTGGTTCACCACGCAAGCCTTTCCAGAAGAGAGAGAGAATCCGTAGAGGAGGCGATGCGCACCTGGGGGTGGGGCTTGTGCGTTTGTACGATGACCATGGAATTGGGAATAGATATCGGAGATATCGATGCAGTAGTCCTCTACGGTCCGCCACCCACCCCCTCTGCCTTTTTCCAGAGAGTGGGTCGCGGATGCAGGAAGGGAGCTGAGATGCTCGCTGTCGGCTGCTACAGAGACGAAGAGGAAAGAGAGCAGTTTGAGATATACTCATTTATGGCCAAAAGGGGGCTGGTTGAGGAAGTTGAGTACATGGCCGATATTTCTGTCTGTGTTCAGCAGATATTTTCTCTTCTTTATGGAATGCCCGGAGGGTTGAGATGGGATGAGATGCAGGACATACTTTTACCACTTTGCAACGCAGATATCCTTAAGCCGATACTGGCCCATCTTGCAGATTGTGGTTTTATTGAAGAATCCCTCAGCCGCTATCGGGCAACCACCAGGCTCATGGATATGGGATTCATGGGATTCATCCATTCTAATATCCCCCAGAGTCGGGACTTTCGTATTGTGGACGCTGAGACGGGGAAGGTCATAGGAGAGTTATTTGTTGAGGCCGCCCCAGGTTCCCATATCGTCCTTTCAGGCAGGGTCTGGCAGGTCATTCAGATAAAACAGAAACAGAGGACTTTAATTGTTCGCCATGTCGGACCATTAGATAGCTTGGCTCATTTTAGGAGAAGGCGCTCCTGCGGTGCGTTCTCCAGATATCTCCCCGAGGAGTTGACACAGTCTTGAAAAGATCGAAGGGCACCGCGGCCTCTCTACCCGCCACGCCTCTCCATTGGATGCGCACCTCGGTGGGTTTTTTATGTCTGACACCTCCTGGTCTTACGAAAAATCGCCCTTAACTTTCGACGGTTATTAATGTTTTTCAATACCCCGCCCGCTTGCGGCGGGGTTGCCGCTCAGTTCCCTCTCCCCCCTTCGGGTCTGAGGCCTCAGGATCGATGACTGGCGGGAGAGGGTTAGGGTGAGGGGGTATAAAACCGGTTATTTTCGGTCTTCCGGAGCCCTGGCAATCGGGACCATATTTTGCCCAAGAGCTGAAAACAGCTATTTTTAGACCACTAATCCAAATATTTCAACATGATAGCCTGGCCCGACCCCATTTGCATTTGCATTTGCATATGATACAATATTTGAAAACCATGGAGTTAGATGTTAACATAATTTTAAAGAGTTATCAGAAAAGGAGGGTTAACCCATGAAGACTTTGACAATGGAGTTGCCTGAAAAGGTTTTTGCCGCTATGCGCTTTGATCCTAATCGGTTTGCCAATGAGATGAGGCTTGCAGCAGCGGCTGTTTGGTACGAACAGGGTAAAATCTCGCAGGAATTGGCAGCATGGGTTGCAGGCATGAATCGCACAGATTTCCTCCTGGCTCTGGCACAAATGGGAAAAGATTCGTTCCAGGTGGATTTTGATGACCTGGATAGGGAGCTTGCTCGTGGATAAACCGGCTGTTACTAATGCATCACCACTTGTTTTCTTTAGCCGTGGCCAACAGATGGATCTTTTACGTCATTTTGCCAACCGGATTTTTGTGCCTGAGCCTGTAGCCAACGAGATACTTAAGAAAGGCCCTGAAGACGTTACCGCCAAAGCTTTGCATAACACTCCATGGCTTGAAGTTGTACCCGCTGTCTCTGTGCCGGAGAGTATTCTTGACTGGGGATTGGGCCCTGGAGAGTCATCTGTTCTTGCATTTGCGAGTGACCATCCGGGGACAGAAGCCATCATTGACGATCTTGCCGGCCGCAGGTGTGCTGCATATTTGAATATTCCAGTTCGAGGCACATTGGGCATCGTATTAGTTGCAAAAAAGCGCGGCCTAATTCCTAAGGCCAGGCCTGTTATGGAACTCCTCATTCGGTCAGGGCTTTATCTTTCACGGTCAGTACTTGAAGAAGCACTGAAAAGGGTGGGTGAATAGAAATAACAGGTTTCAAAATTAGCTAATGCGCCGAAGCCATCGAGAGACCTTCACCACCATCAAGACAGAAGGAGCCCTGCTTCCCGTAGAAATTCTTCAGCGCATTGCAGAAGGGGACCGTGATCTTGATGGTCTCTCTCCTGAATCCTACCATCTCTCCAAAAACGAGAAGCTCAACGAAGCGATCAACCGGGCATGGAACCGCTGTGATGGTGCATGGCGTTCCTTCCAGGCTGCTGCACGAGAAGGCTGCCAGAAACTTGGAACACCAAACCCCAAACTCGGAACCGGTTCAGAGACCATGAAAGTCGGGGGCTTTGTGAGGTCATGAGTTGGGTCATGGCTTGGAGGCCTTTACAAGACTTTCAGTTTTGGAGCAGGTCAAGAAACGCGAGGGTTTTACCCACCCCGGAGGAATACGCTTAGCATTCCACCCCAGTACGATAGTTCCTACCTACAGGGCGGGCAGGGCAGGCAGGAATACCTTTGTGTATTTCGAGGACGAAAATCCGAGTATGACGCAGCCTGCCCGCCATCGCTCTCGCTCAGGCGAGGCGGGCGGGACATGGGGCAAAAGAGGATGTTTTGCGGTGGCCTCGCTTGGGAGACATGCCTGGGTTTTGGAGCCTATCCATCTCAGAGAGGCTGTGTCATGTGTCAGAAGAGCTTTCGGCCACGACAGAGAGATATAGCGAAGAACCTGGAGCTATGTATGAAGAAAACTCGGAGCGAAGAACGTCCTAGCATCTCAGTATAGAAGAAGTTAGTGAATGCCTTAAAACAGCAATGGGGGATAAAGGGAGTAATTCAACATAGTCAACAACGTTATATATCAAAGTATCAAAGGGTTACACCTGCGGAGATGAAGCAACGGTTTGAGGATTACCTGAATCAGCTTGCCAAGGGCAAGGAGCCAGGAAAAGTACGGATCGTATTGGAATAGGAACCGCGAATGGACACGAATGAACGCCAATGTTTTGGGCAAGAACCACGGATAGACGAGGATAGACGAGGATGAAGATTTCGGAACTGAAGAAACTGCTCAAAACAGGGGAATGGAATGACGTCGAGTTCAAGGAAGCTCGAACAGCAGTTCCAAAGTCCGCCTTTGAGACTGTTTCCGCTTTCGCCAATACCCATGGTGGAACTCTGGTGTTCGGCATCAGCCAGCGTGGCGAGGAGTTCAGTGTCAGTGGCGTCGAAGTGCCAGAGAAGTTACAAAATGATTTCCTGTCAGTTCTTCATGCCGATCAAAAGGTCAACCACGACGTCCATGTCAGTGAAGAAAAGTTGGTTATCGGCGGCGAGACCGTGCTCGTCTTCCATATCGCTGAAAACCATCGAACTCGAAAACCGGTCTATTTGAATGGCGATATCCGGCGGACCTTCCTGCGTAAAGGCGGCGGCGATTACAAGGCCCAGATGCAGGATATTGAGCGGATGCTCCGGGATGCCACTGCCGATCGGTGGGACAGCCAACCATTTGAACGGGTCCTGCTTAAGGAAGCTTTTCATCCGGGCAGTCTACACTGGTATCGGAATCGGTTCCATCAAGTCAATACAGGCTTCGATCCCAACAACCCGACCAGGAGTTCCTCTATCATTGGGGTTACTTGCTGCGACAAGGGAAACGTTTCATCCCCACACGGGCCGCCATCATGCTTTTCGGGTCGTTCTTGGCCATTCATCAACTCATCCCCCGGCCGACGCTGGATGTCCAGTTCCTGGGCTATGCAACCGATGAACCCATGCCCGAAACACGGTGGATCGATAGCCCACCTATAAGAACGATCGAAGTTGGAAAGCCTTCGAGTTCTTTATCCCGGAGTTGGATAAGGAAGTGGACATGGCATCTGACCTGATGAAGGCCATGTTCGGCCGGGTCAAAAAATGGGGTCAAGTCTGCTCTTGACTCTTGCCGGGTAAAATGTTACAGATTGTCGCATGGCACGTCCACTCAGAATAGAGTATCCCGGTGCCTGGTACCATGTGATGAACCGGGGAAGAAGGGCCGAAAAAATATTTCGTGACAGGCATGACTACCAGGTGTTTGTCGAGCTTCTTGAGGAAAGCTCGGAGATGTGGAATATTCGGGTTGCTGCCTACTGTCTCATGACAAACCACTATCATATTCTTGTGCAAACACCGGATGCCAATATTGCACGGAGCATGCGGCATATAAATGGCGTATACACCCAGAGATTTAACAGAAGGCATTTCTGTGATGGGCAGCTCTTTCGCGGCAGATACAAGTCAATTCTTGTTAGCGGTGACAGCTATCTTTTGCAACTTGTCAGATATATACACCGCAATCCTGTAAAGGCAGGCATTGCAAACA
>JAQYWL010000359.1 GCA_030145035.1 Desulfobacteria bacterium
CGGGATTATGGGCTTAGCAGATAAATTCAAACAAGTCGCGCCAGGGCGGGCCAACACTCCGTGAACGGTTACGTTCACCCGCGCCTTTTGTTCAGTACGTAGGACATAAGCCCGCCGGCCTCAATCAGCTCCTGCATGAACGGTGGTATCGGATTTGCGGAAAACCGCCTTCCGGTTGTATGGTCTACGATTTCGCCCGTATCCTGATCAATCGAGACCTGGTCCCCATCCTCGATCCCCTCGGAGACACCGGAAGATTCAAAAATCGCAAGGCCCATGTTGAAGGCATTTCTGAAAAATATGCGGGCAAAGCCTTCTGCTATCACACATGAAATACCAACCCCTTTTATGGCCATAGGGGCATGCTCCCGCGAGGAGCCGCAGCCGAAATTCTTTCCTGCGACTATGATATCCCCCGGCCGGACCTTTTCAGCAAATGCGGCATCTACCCCTTCCATGCAATGCTTGCCCAGCTCTTCCATGTCTGTGGTAACCAGATAGGGGGCAGGGATAATCACATCCGTATCTATATTATCGCCAAACTTCCAGACTCTTCCTTCTATTTTCATTCTTTCCTCATTACAAAGCATGGAGTGTTGGAGTACTCCAATTCGACTCAGGTCCCTATGTTCCATTGAAATGATTTGCAACCAAAATCCGCATTCCGCATTCCGCATTCCTATAGCTCTTCCGGCCCCCCAATCCTCCCCAGCACAGCCGATGCGGCTGCCACAGCAGGGTTGGCAAGATAGACCTCGCTTGAGGGGTGCCCCATGCGGCCCACGAAGTTGCGGTTGGTGGTAGCCACGGCCCGCTCCCCTGGCCCCAGGATTCCCATAAAGCCTCCCAGGCAGGGGCCACAGGTGGGTGGACTCACAATTCCCTTGGCTGCCAGAAAAGCCTCCAATAGACCTTCGGCCATCGCCTGGCGGTAAACGGTAGGAGTAGCAGGCACTATGATGAGACGCACATTTTTGTCGATGGTCCGGCCATTGAGAACACCGGCTGCCAGGCGAAGGTCCTCAATACGCCCGTTCGTACAAGATCCTATAACCACCTGGTCAATGGGAACCGTTCCTACCGCTGAGATACTCCGGGTATTCTCGGGAAGAAAGGGAAAGGCGACCTGGGGTTCGATGCCAGAAACATCATAGGTCCTTACCTCTGCATAGGCAGCATCAGGATCGCTCGTATAGCATTCAAAGGGACGTTTTGCTCTCGGCCTTATGTAATCGAGTGTTACTTCATCCGGGGAAATGATTCCACTTTTGGCTCCAGCCTCGATCGCCATGTTGGCCATGGTCATTCGATCGGCCATGGGCAAGGCCTTGATCACATCGCCCGTAAATTCCATGGCTTTATACGTGGCACCATCGACTCCAATATCGCCAATCGTGTAAAGGATCAGGTCCTTTCCGGTCACCCATTTTCTGAGCTGGCCATTATATACGAGCTTGATCGATTCGGGCACCTTAAACCAGCCCTCACCCGTAATCATGGCCGCTGCAATATCCGTACTCCCAACACCTGTCGCAAAGGCCCCCAGGGCACCATCGGTGCATGTATGACTGTCCGCGCCAATCACCACATCTCCGGGCAGTACCAGGCCCTGTTCCGGCAGGAGTACGTGCTCGATCCCCATTTCACCAAGTTCAAAAAAATGCTTGATATGATATTTTCTGGCAAAAGTGCGCATGGCCTGCACCTGAATAGCAGACCGGACATCCTTATTAGGCACAAAGTGATCCGGTACCAGGGCGATTCTTTCCGGATCAAATACAGACTCTATGTGTGATTTTTCAAACAGATCGATAGCAATAGGGGCCGTAATATCATTGGCCAAAGCCATATCGATGCGAACAGTAATGAGTTCGCCCTGTACCACCGTGTCCCGGCCTGCATGGGCGGCCAAAATCTTTTCCGTAATGGTTTGGGACATGGTCTATACGGGATCTTCGTAGGGGGTATCGAGTCTTTCTCCAGCAGCAGCTTCGCTCTGGCGCTTCTTGCGAAGCCGCAAGGTAGTGAAGGGGCCTGAAAGGACATAACACAGCATAATACTGAAGCAGGCAATACTTGGCTCTGCCGCAATGACGATGAAAAACATGACAACGACAACCAGCATGTTGAACTTCATCTTTTTAAACCACTCTGCATGCTTAAAGCTATAATACTTGATCGTGCTGACCATCAGAAAGGACAAAACGTAGATCATGATCAAGATCGTCACGTGTTTGGTGGTCCCGGTCCCGCCAAAACGATAGAGGAGGAGAACCGTAGAAGCAACCATGAAGGCGGCTGCCGGAATCGGAAGTCCGTTAAAGTAATCACTACGAACGACATGGACCTGGGTGTTAAACCGTGCCAGCCGAAGTGTACCGCAGGCCACAAAAATAAGTGCTGCCAACCATCCCAATCTTCCAAAGGGCTGAAGGGCCCACAGATAAACCAGGATGCCGGGTGCCACGCCACAGGATATGGCATCAGACAGGGAGTCATATTCAAGGCCGAATCTGCTCACGGTTCGCGTTACCCGGGCAATCTTGCCGTCCAGCGTATCAAAGATGAACGCTACCATGATAGCAATGGCTCCCTTCAAGAAGTGGCCCTGGATGGCGGCCACAATGGCATAGAAGCCACAGAAAAGGTTGGCAGAGGTAAGAACGTTGGGCAGGACATAGATCCCGCGCCGCAATTTTATTCTATTTGAACGTTTTTTTCTCTTCATGATAGATGCCCCAAAACCGATGTCCCGGCCAGGACCTTATCTCCTACAGACACAGCGGGCACAGTGTCCGGCGGAAGATAGACATCCAGGCGGGACCCGAAACAGATCATACCAAACCGCTCTCCGCGGCTCAAACCGTCTCCCTTGCGTATCTTGCAGATGATCCGTCTTGCAATGAGCCCTGCAACCTGGACCACTATTAGCTTGCGACCACGGCTTATCTCCAGAGTCACTGCGTTTCGTTCATTGTCTCTGGAGGCCTTGTCCAGGTTAGCCGAAAAGAATTTGCCCGGATAATAAACGACATCAGTAACCCTGCCATTGTCTGGTATTCGGTTGACGTGAACGTTGAAGATTGACATAAATATACTCATCTTAAGCATTTTCTCGGCAGCAAAATCACTCTCCTGCACGACACTTACCTCCACGACCTTGCCGTCGGCCGGGGAGACTACGGCCTTTTCTTCCCCCGGAATGACCCGTTCCGGATCCCTGAAGAAGAAACATACAAAGAAGGTAACTGCCAAAAAAAACAGGGCCAACAGGTATAGGCCGAAAATGGCAACAATGGCCGTTGCAAAGGCCGATCCAAGTATGAACGGATACCCCTCCCTGGCAACCGGACGTACCTTGTAGTTGACCAGCCCGGAACGCTCAGAACGAATCATTGGACCTTTTCTCTTTATTGAGCCCTACGATGTTCGGCCAAGATACGCTCTATCTTGTCCCTGCCGGCAAGCTTAAGCTTTTGAATTCTTTTGCGTTCCATGGACTCTTCGGTCGTAAGGTGAATTCGCTTGCTATATTCTTCTAACTGCCTTTCGTATTCCTTGTGTTGTTCCACATATTCTCTCAGCGTTTTGTTCTCTTTGATCAACTGGGCAATGAGCTTCTCATCCCTTTTTTCCATAGGCGATCCTCCAGGAACCCGTGGGGTCATGTATGCAATTGAAAACGTGGCATCCTTCATTTTCGCCATAAAGTAGTTTACACTTTTTTTCACCACCCCAGGTTTCAGGTTTCAGTGTTCAGGTTTCAGACCCGCCTGCCAACGCCTGCGTCACAACAAGGTTACAATGCCCGCATACACGGCAATGGCGGGCAGGTCTCGCGTTTGTCGCTCCTGACACCTGACACCAAAAAGTAGGAACAAAAGAACTTATCTCTTGGCGCCCGCATCCTTGATAAGTGTA
>JAQYWL010000293.1 GCA_030145035.1 Desulfobacteria bacterium
GCTCAAAAGTTGAAAAAGATTACATCGCCTGATTCTCAAGGGACTTAATAAGGTTAAGCTGAAAGATGAAAGCTCAAAGCTAACAACGAGCAACGAGCAACCCCCTAAATCCCCCCTCGAGGGGGGACTAAGGGGGGTGTTAACAAGCAACAAGCAACCAGTAGGAAATTATGGCAATAGATAAAGATGAGTTGAAACCAAGATTCAAGTTTGAAGTGGCGGAACTTCCGGGAGGTGAACATATCAAGCAATGTTTTGCCTGCGGAACGTGCACCGCTGTCTGTCCCATTAGTAATATCTTTCCGGAATATGATCCGAGAAAGATCATACATATGATTATTCTGGGTCTTAAAGATCGAGTCCTTTCTTCTGAGGCCATCTGGTATTGTTCTCATTGTGAGACCTGCAAGTTTTCTTGTCCCCAGGGTGTACATTTTGATGGAATCATAGACGCACTCCGGAAAATAGCCGTAAGGGATAAATATGTTGCGGCTGATACCTATGAAAAGTGGGGTACGGCTCCGTGCAAAGCAACCTGCCCTGCCCATATCAGCATCCAGGGGTTTGTTGGCATGATTGCAGAGGGAAGGTATAAAGAAGGTCTGAAACTGATCAAAGAAAACATGCCTTTCCCCGGCATATGCGGTCGTATCTGCCACCATCCCTGTGAAGGCAAGTGCAATCGGGGCAAGGTAGATGAGCCGGTTGCCATTGAATATCTAAAACGGTTTTTGGCTGACCAAAACCTTATGGAAGAGATCCTCTATGTCCCGGAAATAGAAGAAAAGAGAGATGAAAAAATAGCTGTGATCGGAGCAGGTCCTGCTGGTTTAAGCGCCGCCTATTTTTTATCTATAAAAGGATATACCGTGACAGTCTTTGAGAAGCTGCCGGTAGCCGGTGGTATGATGGCTGCGTGTATTCCAGCATATCGTCTTCCCAGGGATACTCTCAGGCAAGAGATAAAAACTATTATTGACATGGGTGTAGAAATCAAAACCAATGTGACATTCGGCAAAGATATATCAATAGAAAGCCTTAAAAATGAGGGCTACAAGGCGTTTTTTATTGCAGTAGGTCTTCATGTCAGCCGTGGTTTGAATGTGGAAGGGGAGAATATCAAAGGAATAATTCATGGCATAGATTTTCTGAAAGATGTTTCTTTTAAAGGCGAGGTTGCTATTGGTGAGAAGACAATAGTTATAGGCGGCGGAAATGTGGCCATAGATGTTGCTCTCACTGCTCTTAGAAGCGGGGCCAAAGAGGTTCAGATAGTGTGTCTTGAGGCGCGCGACGAGATGCCTGCCTGGGAATACGAAATCAATGATGCGCTGGATGATGGAATAATTATTAAAAATAGCTGGGGTCCCAGGCGGTTTATTGAAGAAGACGGGCAGCTCGAGGCCGTAGAATTCAAACGTTGCACGGCTGTATTTGATTCAGAAGGTCGTTTCAATCCTCAGTACGATGAGTCTGAACTAATGACTCTAGAAGCTGATACAATCCTGATTGCTATCGGTCAGGCCTGTGATATGACTTTTGCCAGTGGAGCGCCTGATCTGGATGTCTCTCCAAGAGGCCCGGTGGTGACAGATCCTTTTACCCTGGAAACCAATATTGCAGGACTTTTTGTGGGCGGCGATGCTTCCTATGGACCACGGTCGGTGGTAGAGGCGGTTGCTTCGGGAAAAGAGGCTGCTATATCGATTGATCGCTATCTTAAAGGGGAGGATATCAAGGCGGGTCGTCCAAAGGACTGGAAGGGGATTGAGCTTGAGCCACAAGATGTGGAACATGCAGACAGGCAACGAATGTCGCGCCTTTCGCTTGCCAAGCGCAAGGGCAGGTTCGAGGAGATCGATTTGGGCTTTAATGAGCGCCAGGCCAAGATCGAGGCCTGCCGGTGTTTGAGAATATGCGGAATCCAGGGAGCAAAAGATAAGATATGACAGGAAGCAAACCAGACACAAAAGATGAATATCCTCCGTGTAAATTGGCCTGTCCCATTTCAACTGACGTACGGGAGTATGTACAGCTTATAGCTGAGCGAAGGTTTGAGGAAGCGCTGCATGCCATAAGAAAGCAAAACCCCCTGCCCCAGGTGTGTGGCCGCATTTGTATACACCGGTGTGAAACAGCGTGCAAGCGAGGCGATATTGACGAACCGATCGCTATTGCGGCCCTGAAGCGGTTTGCGGCTGATGGACCGTGGAAGGAGACTGTAAAACAGACACCGAAAAAAGCTTTGAGCGACTGCAAGGTTGCAGTCATTGGCTCAGGCCCGGCAGGGCTCGCGGCGGCTCACGATATCGCTCTGCTCGGTCATAGCGTTACAATATTCGAAAAACTCCCTGTCGGCGGCGGCATGATGGCCGTGGGAATCCCTGCGTACAGGCTCCCTAAGGATGTTCTCGCATCTGAGATAAAGGCTATTGAGGACTTAGGGGTCGAGTTAAAAACCGGCGCTGCCTTTGGTGAGGATGTCACCCTTGATGGTTTGAGAGCTGAGGGATATCAGGCATTCTTTTTGGCAACAGGGCTTCATCTTAGCCGCGGGTTAAACGTGGAAGGCGAAGATCTCCCGGGCACGCTCAAAGGTGTTGAGTTTTTGCGAGATGTTGCCCTTGGAAAACCGGTCACTATGGGAAAACGGGTGATTGTCATCGGCGGGGGCAACGTTGCTATTGATGTGGCCAGGACAGCCCTACGCGTTGGGGCTCAAGATGTTTCAATGGTTTGTCTTGAAAAACAAGAGGAGATGCCTGCATCGGATTCTGAGATTGAGGAAGCCCGTGAAGAGGGTATCACCATTTTGAATTGCTTTGGCCCGAAGAGGTTCCTGGAGGAAAACGGGAAGTTCTCCGGTATAGAGTTTAAGTTTTGTAGCTGCCTCTTTGACGAAAAAGGCGCCTTTTGTCCTCGCTATGATGAAACGCAACTCAAGGTGATAAAATCTGACACGGCAATTATAGCCATTGGCCAGGCCGCCGGCCTGTCCTTTGCAAACAAGGAAGGAATTTCAGTCACAAACAGGGGGGGACTGGAAGCAGACCCCACAACGCTGCAAACTCCTATTGAGGGTGTTTTTGCGGGCGGGGATGTATTCCACGGTCCACGAACAGTTACGGATGCGATCGCGACAGGCAAACAAGCTGCTGCTGTCATAGATTGTTATTTGAAAGGAAAACCCCTTCCCATTAGAGACTCGATTGAGACCCCCGAAAGAGCGAAGCTTGCACCGGCTGTGATTGAAAAAACACGAAAATTTTCCAGATGCAGCTTTAGCCTTGTTCCAACTGATCAGAGGATCGAGGGTTTTGGCGAGGTGATGTCTGCCCTGTCCGAGGAGCTGGCAACCAAAGAAGCCTTAAGGTGCCTCCATTGTTATCTTGGGGCACGCATCGACAGTGAAAAATGTATCTCATGCCTGACCTGCGTAAGAGTCTGCCCGCTCGGCGTACCTACCACTAACAAGACGGGAGAGATCACTATCGACCCTTTTACATGTCAGGCCTGTGGAATGTGCGCTCTTGAGTGCCCGGTGCAGGCCATCGACATTAGTCTCCACACTCGTGGTAAGATTGCCCAA
>JAQYWL010000169.1 GCA_030145035.1 Desulfobacteria bacterium
GAGACTTCAGTTTATGCCTGGGCGTTGATGACCAACCACGCGCATATTCTTTTGCGTAGCGGCCCTTCCGGTCTTTCCCGCTATATGCTCCGACTTTTAACCGGTTATGCTATTTCATATAATCGTCGCCACCGCAGACACGGACACCTGTTTCAAAACCGTTACAAATCCATTGTGTGTGAAGAAGATTCCTACTTCAAGGAGTTAGTCAGATATATCCATTTGAATTCATTGCGGGCAAAGCTGGTGGATAATCTTGCAAAGTTGGATCGGTACAGGTATTGTGGTCATTCGGTGTTAATGGGCAGAGTAAAAAATGACTGGCAAGATCGAGATTATGTGCTTAAGTGGTTTGGGCCAAAGGAGGGTGAGGCAAAAAGGGCCTATCGCCGGTTTGTAAAAATGGGAATTGATCAGGGACGTCGCCCTGATTTGGTTGGAGGCGGTCTGATAAGGTCCCAGGGAGGCTGGTCAGCGGTCAAGGCCCTGCGCCGCCTTGGTGTGCGCGAGAAGTCGGATGAGCGGATTTTGGGCAGTAGTGAATTTGTAGAGCAGTTGATTCAACAATCAGATCCGGCCAGAAAAGAGCAGTTTTCCGTGCATGAGCGCCGGCACCGCACTGTTTCATATGTTCACAGAATCTGTAAAAAAGAGACTGTCAGTGTCGAGGCGTTGAAATCAGGGAGTCGGCGTCAGAAAGTTTCTGCGATTAGATCTCAACTGGCGAGGAAACTTGTTGAAGAATGGGGCATTTCGCTGACTGAAGCCGGCCGTCATCTGGGGGTGTCGCCTTCTGCAATTGCTAAAACGCTTTATCGGTTGGATAGCCATAAGTCTAATTAGTCAAGGGCGTCCCCAATAATCTCGGCAAGTCGGTTTCTTAGTTATTTTTACATGTTATGACACTTACTTATTTATTTATCTACGTCCCCATTGGTCTACGGCTAATTCCATCACAGAATCCGTTTAATGCTGGCTGTGTTGAGTTATTGAGTTATTTAAAGAGGCATCTCTACCCTCATTTTGTATAGTACTGTAGTAAAATGCCTCTCTCTCAAAATGCCACAAAGGCAATTTAGGCTGATTCATTTAATGTTTACAATGATGCATTTTCCTTCTGAACATACTGTGCGCCACGCCCTTTCCCCAGTAAAGTTAAAAATCCAGTAGCTGCCCAATCCTGCAAGAACCGTGTTGCCTGCGCTCGTGAGACACCCAAAACTTGCCTCACATCTTCATTTTTTACATATCCTTTCTTACGGAGCAAAGGTTCAATCTGAAGGAACTCCCGTGGCGCTTTTGGCCTTCCTGATATTTTTTCCGGATCTATCAATTGGTAAACTCGCCCGCCCCTTCTTTCCAATTGCACAAGGCCCCTATGAATCAGGTCCTTGATGTCTTTCGATGCGGCATAAATTCCCACACCGACAAGCTTTTGATAGGCCCGGCTTGTAAATCTCCCGGCATGGCCGTGAGCATAAGCCAGCAGCCGTTTTTGATTTGGATTCAAGCCCTGTCCAAACTGCTTTAGCCAGCGCAATGTATCAGGTGAGTAAACAGGGGTGTTGTGGAGAATAACCGTAAAGATAGCCCCTCCTTCTACGTGAAACTCAGGAGGTTTTAAGCCTTCGCGTTCCATCACCTCAAACATGCGAGGTACTCCTTCACCAAGTTCTCTCATATAGCCCATGTCGGTTAAGACCCTGACCACACGAGGGTTTCGTGAGGCATGGATTCGCTCACGACGCTCGAGGCGCTCAATAGTAACTGGTTCCACAAGCGCGCCAGGGCTTCGTAACTCCAGCCGGTCATCAAAAATCCAGACTTCAATGGGCGTTCCTTCAAGGGCATAATCACGATGAGCTACAGCATTGATGACAGCTTCTTGCCATGCAAATACGGGATATTCAAAACGCTCTTCGAAGAACAGGTCTACCAACCGCTGACGTTCGCGGATGTGCGGCCACATCGTCTGGAAGGTTTGCTCAATTAACCTGAGAAGCGGGGCCTCGATCCGCACACGTTTAACCACGTTGAGTTCAGCGCCAAAGCGCCGTTCTGTCCCCTCCCACTTTACGAAGTCTATATGGCAGGCAGGATGCCATCGAGGGGGGTCTTTCGCAAAAAGGAGGATAGCCGCTAAGGACAATACTACCCGTCCATTTCGCGGTTCAGCCAGGCGGTAATGCTGAAGGATCTCCGCATCGGAGAGTGCAAGGCCTGTTTTCTCTCTCAGTTGATCAAAAAGATCTTTATCCAGCTCATTTAGTGAGGCTTCTCCTATAAACCGTGCTTCAGTGACACGCCGTCTCTTTCCTTCTTTCATTGCCGCGATATCTGAGGCAGGAAAAGGAAGGTTCTGATCACCAACACGAAGTAGATAACGGCCGTCGGTTAATTGATGCACTTCCTGGCTCCAGTCCACCTCAAATACCAGGACTTTGATGTTGTCGACATTAGCCCATTGATGGTGAGTCTTGATCAGTGGACGGATATTCCGCTCGGTTGCTCTCAAAATGACTTCTAAACGATCTTTCGGATAGTCCAATCCAGTCGGTCTGCCATCGTCTTCCATTCCCAAAACTAAGGTGCCACCGTCTGCATTGGCCATTGCCGCAAGGGTCTCTGCAACATCACGCGCTACGCTTCGTGCATCCCTCCGCTTTGGTTGCCTCCCTGAGCGGTCATAACAGGACTTCCGCTCAAAGAACTGACCTTCCCTGTGCGTTTTAAGCCACTTCCAGTTCTGGAATTTCATGTACTCCACACTTTGGTAAAGTTTTTAGGGACACGGATGAACCCAGATGGATGCAAATTGTAAAAAATAAGATCTCTGTTCATCACAGAATCGTATCAATGCTGGCCATGTTGAGTTATTTGCTTATTTATGGATGTCCCGGACTCCCACTTCAGTTTTGCAGGTTTCAGTTTGAGGTTTCATTGGTCTGTTACAACGCTAAATTCCTCTATCCTCGACTTTCCTGCCATCATGAACCGGCTCTAAAAGGATTACATAGAAACTGTAAAACTAAAAGGAGTTCCCAAATTCAACCCGAATATTTAAGATTTAAGATGACCCTCTCGTCTTCTATTTTCGATTTGCGATTTTGCCTCGACGAAGATCACGAGCTGAAAACATTCCTCTCAATTAGAACTGTGTTGAAGCCTTCTTCATCCATTGGGCATCGAATCAGATCAACAGCTTCTTTGGTGCTGTTTAGCCTGAGCTGTTTCCTCATGCTCAAGAGAATATCACCTGAGACATCTTTTTGTTTTGCCGAGTGCGATATGTATGTGTAGGACCCTGTTTCCCGACCTTTATATTCGTGATAAAAATAGATGTGATGTCCAGTTTTTTCTTTGCGAAAACCTTTCTTCGGCAGGTTCTTTACAATTTCGGTACGGTCAACTTTCATGCGCGGACTTCCTCGAAAAGCTCCTCATAAATTTTTTTAAGTCTCCGGGCTTCTCCTGTGACGCTATCCCAATCGAGCCGTTGGTAATGCTCATAAA
>JAQYWL010000222.1 GCA_030145035.1 Desulfobacteria bacterium
ACTATCAAATTTATTTAAAAATGCTGTAATCTCCTCGTGAGTAGCAGAACTTTCCTTAATTTTCCCCTCTGCAATTAGCTGCTTCAAATCGATTGGCTGTGGGATCCTCTTTTCCTTCTTGGAATAGAAACGGGCTTCGTCAGACCGTGGTCACGGGAAAAGGGGACCGAGTTTCCCCTGAGGGTATCCTCATAGGCGGGAGTCCGGACAATGCGGCTTCCGGCATCCTGGCCAAGAAGAGAGAAATCAGGGAATTGGGCAAACAGCTTTCGCGGTTAGAGAGCTCAACTGTAGAGGCAAAATCCGGACAGCAACGATTAGAAGCTGAAACCATTGCGTTGGAAACGCAAATTCAAAAGGCCCGACAAATCCAGCGCCAGAAAAGTCAAGAAGAGATGGACCTTGAAAAAGAGCTTTACCGGCTCGGGGAAGAGCTCAAGCATGCCCATCATCGGTTGAAGATCTCAGACCTTGAGGCACAGCAAATCAAAGGGGAGGAAACAGACCTAAATCGTGAACTCTCCGGGTATGAGGAGGTCTTATCCGAACTCTCCCGGGGGATTCAAACAGCAGAATCCGCCATCTCCCAGAAAAGTGGGGAGATCAAAAAAGCCTCGGAAAACCTGGAATCCTCCAACCAAATGCTTGTGGGGCTGAGGCTGGAATTGACGAGACTGCGGGCACAACACGACAACGCCCAAAACGACCTGCGACGTTTAAGAAACTTTCAAGATGAGGCCCTGGAAAAATTGAGCTCCCTGACCAGGCAGATGAAGCAAAGAGAACAAGACAAGATAGCCGTTGAACAGCGTCTAACAAGAAATCGAGACAAGATCTCTCGTCTGTATGCAGAGCTAAAAACCCTAAAAGAGGCCTCAGACGAGATGGAAGCCGAGTACCAGGCAATTGAAGGGATGCTGCAAGAAAATGACCGGGCACTCTCTGATGTGAGAAGCGCTCAACAACAAGCCTTACAAAAGATGCAGCAGCTCGAACTAAAGCAAGCCGAACGGGGGATGCGGCGCGAACACCTTGTAAGTCGCATTCAGGAAAGCTACCACCGGGACATAAGAAGCTCTGATCATGAGGACGATACCGGGGAACTTTCAGTGGAAGAAATAGAAGGTGCGCTGGCACGCTACCGTAATCAGATTACCAGAATCGGTGATGTAAACCTTGGGGCCATCCAGGAATATGAGACACTGGAGGAACGATACCGATTTCTCACTGGGCAGCGGGATGACCTGGTCGAAGCCATAGAGGCCCTGCGTCGAGTCATTCGCAAGATCAACCGGACGTCTTTGAAACAGTTCATGAAGACCTTCAGGACCGTCAATGAAAAACTCCAGGAGGTCTTTCCCAGGCTGTTTGAGGGTGGTACGGCCAGGTTGGTACTCACCGATCCAAAGAGACCCCTGGAATCAGGCGTGTCTTTCTTTGTTCATCCCCCAGGGAAAAAACTGACCCGCATGAGTCTGCTTTCCAGCGGCGAAAAGGCCCTATCTGCTATCGCTTTTATCTTTTCACTTTTTTTGATCAAGCCCACTGCATTTTGCGTTTTTGACGAAATTGATGCCCCCCTGGACGATGTAAACGCATATCGCTTTAACCACCTTCTCCGGCAAATAGGAAAAGAGTCTCAGGTCATTGTGATCACCCATAACAAGCAGACCATGGAGGTTGCGGACGCCCTTTTTGGTGTGACCATGGAGGACAAGGGAATTTCGAAACTTATCTCGATAAACCTGGAAAGTGATCGTGAATCGTGAATCGTTATGGTTCTTCACGGATTAGTGGGAAATAATTTCAATTATCACCACCCCAGGTTTCGGGTTTCAGGTTTCAGGACTGAGACCCGTATAACGGGTTAAAAAATGCAATATCTGAAACTTAATCACTGACACCTGAAACCTGAAACCTGAAACCAAAAACAAGGAATATTTAAGATCAAAGCAAATTTTCCCACAAATCCACGATGAACCATCGTTATTTGTTATTCGTGAATCGCCTAATCATCAGTCGTCAATCGTTTAATCGTGCAATTGCATAGCGAATAACGATTTTCAAATAACGAATAACGAAGGTAGTCTACCAATGCCTCTGAGATGGTTTAAAAGGAAAAAGAAAGCCGATAAGGCCCTGGAAGAGACGGCCCAACAAGACCCGGCGCCTGAACAGATAGAAAAGACCTCAGAGGCCGGGGAAACAGAAAAACCCGAAGAGGAAACGCCAGCACCCCAAACGCCAAAACAAAGGTTTTTCGTCAGGCTTAGAAATCGCCTGTCCAGTACACGAAAGGCCTTTACCGGCCGCCTGGACAATCTCGTACTCGGGAAAAAGGAGATTGACGAAAAGCTACTCGAAGAACTGGAGGAGATTCTCATTACCTCAGATATCGGCGTACAGACGACCGTGGCCCTCATTGAAAAAGTCAGAGAAAGAGTTGAAAGAAAAGACCTGACCGATCCCGGTGAGCTTAAACACGCACTCCAGAGTGAAATTCTCGCCTTTCTCAAAACCCCATCAAAGCCGGTTTACATGCCCCATAATAAACCCCATGTCATCATGGTGATAGGAGTAAATGGCGTGGGTAAAACAACCTTCATCGGAAAACTGTCGGATCAGTATATAAGACAAGGACAGCAGGTACTGTTGATCGCGGCCGACACTTTCAGGGCCGCTGCTGTCGAACAGCTCGAAATTTGGGGAGACCGCGTCGGTGCGGAAGTCATTCGGCATAAGGGGGACGAAGAGAAGCCCGGCGCTAAAGCCGATCCTTCTGCTGTTGTCTATGATGGCATCCGTGCCGCAACATCGAGGGGCGCGGATGTAGTTATGATCGACACAGCAGGCCGTCTTCATACCAAGGTCAATCTCATGGAACAACTCAAGAAAATCCGCCGGACGGTTGCCAGCCAAATCGCTCATGCACCTCACGAAATCCTGTTGGTTCTGGATGCCACAACGGGCCAGAACGCGATATCACAGGCCCAACTCTTTCATGAAGCCCTTGACGTCACGGGTATTGTCCTTACAAAACTCGACGGCACAGCAAAGGGCGGCATCGTGGTGGGTATATGCCACAATTTCAAGCTTCCTATCCAGTATATTGGGCTTGGAGAAAAGGCCGATGACCTGCAAGACTTTGATGCTGATGCTTTTGCGAAGGCCCTGTTTTAGTCCTTATTAACTTATCATTCGCTTAATAGGGATAGACTTTTGTTAATTTTGAGAATCTATAAAAAGATATATATATTCCTCAGGTTTCAGGTGTCAGGTGTCAGGTGTCAGGTTTCAGGGGAGAACGCAGTGACAACGAGGAATTATATGGATGTGCAAAAAAGTGTAAACTGGTGTCAGGTGTCAGGAGCGACAAACGCGAGACCTGCCCGCCATTGCCGTGTATGCGCGCATTGTAACCTCGCTGTGA
>JAQYWL010000247.1 GCA_030145035.1 Desulfobacteria bacterium
AATATATTCTCAAAGGAATCGACTCCCTTCCGGCGCTATTTGCTTCCCATTCTCGCCTGTAAATATGAGGACGGCCGATTGGCCATTGGTGAAGTGATGGTTCTTCTGAAACAGTTCTTGGGCAGAAGGATAGATCTTTTTCAGGCAACAGGTGTGTACGAAAATCTTGCGAACATTCGAACAATTTTCGTCCAGCACATTGAGCAACTTCTGTGCAGAGATACCGTCGAAATCACCAGTCAATCTCAGGTGCAGATTTTCGCTGTTTCGGTGAACCAGGATCTTGAAATTCGATGCCACGGCAATACTCCTTTTGCTCGACTAGGTATATCACAGAATGAAAAACTAGTATTCTCACCTAACTACTGGTGACTGTCCGGGCCAAAGTCATAACGAGCGGCCACTCACACCGAAAAAATCAGCGAAAGGCGACTCTATCCAGACAGGCGCGCTGATCACATAGAAATGTCTAGTTGGCCCCAAACATGCCCTTGCTTCCGGGCATCCATTGCTTTGACTTCCGATCTCCCAAGGCAATCGTCCACCCGGTTCCAAAATTCGGTCAGCTTGCACGGCTTCAACATACAGTCGTCAGCACCCACTCGAAGGACTTTAGCAACCAGGGTTGGGGCACCGCTACCGGTCAATATCATGACGCCACGATCCCGGATTAGTTCTTTGGCTTTCTTCACTACGGCGATGCCGTCTGTCCCCGGCATGTTCAGGTCGGTGATTACCAGATCGAACTCCTCCACGCGAAGCGCCTCAATGCCGGCTTCACCCCCTGAGGCCATGGTGACCTGATAGCCACGATGCTCAAGGGCAGATGCAATCACTCCCAGGATGTTGAGATCGTCATCAACCAATAATATTTTGTGGTTTTTCATTGCCTTAAAACCCTAACTGCTTGCGGTATTACTCAGTCAGCCATAGTAGAATAGCTTCTACGGCCATTAGCCATAGGCCTCACGGAACAGCGAAGATTGTGTCTTTACCCCGAGCGCTTCTGGCGCTGGTTTACGGCTGAGGACATCGGCTATCTTTCCTTTTAATTCGTCGAGGGCCATACTCTTTACCACATAGCCATCGGCTTGAGACAAGCGCGGGTCGTCCCTGTAGCTGTCGTAAGCGGTCAAGATAATGACGGGTAGATCGGGATATTTCCGCTTGATATCCTCGAAGAAGTCGAATCCATCGGGTCCGCCCAAATGCAAATCCAGGATGACAACATCCGGGCGCAGGGATGAGAGGCGCCTTCTGGCTGATCCGGCATCACCCGAACTTGCCACATAGTACCCTTCAAGTGTCAGTTCTGCCGTTAGCAGTTGCTGTACGCATGGCTGATCATCCACAATCAGAATCTTCCTCACTTGACGTCTCCTTCTGTGCGTCTTCTTTCTTAGTCACCCTTAGTCTCGTTTCCCCATGCGGAGTCCATGGTCAAGCCATCCAAGATAGCCTGAACTGATTTACTTTCGGCCTTCAGGAATAGACTGGAAGGCAGCGTCGAAATCCAGCGCTTGTCCATTTGATCAAAAAGGGCGGCAGGTCCGGAGCCGGGGTCGGTGCCTCATCCTATGAATCAATGTGGGTACGGTAAGAGCACATGTCGCCCCAGCCCCAGATTCATCCCGCGGCTTTCTAATAACGCGCGGTGATCGGCGAGTGCAATGGGGTGAAAACTGTAGTTTGTAGAAAAATGAGGTGTATTTTAGTGGCAGGAATACAGCACACGAAGAGAGCCATCACCCGGGGCCCTCCTTACCACGATGCCCGGATGGTTGTTCCTGCTCCCGGCACGGACTCAATTGCAAAAAACCCGCCCGAAAGCTCAGCACGCTCTTTCATGCTGGTAAGACCAAACCCTCTCACGGAACTCTCCGAAGACAATGCCTGGTCGATATCGAATCCCTGGCCGTTGTCCTGTAAAAACAAATCTATGTGGTCATCGGCTTTTGTCAAGGCAACGCGAACAAGCCCTGCTTTGGCGTGCTTGGCAACGTTATGGAGGGCTTCCTGCAAAATCCTGAATATGACCGTCTTAAGACTGTCAGGAATTGCCTTTTCTTCTATGTAAATCTCTTTTTCGATTCGAAGACCCGGGTACAGTCTTTCGAATTCCCGGCAAAACCACGAAATCGTTGCTATGATTCCCAGATCATCCAACAAGCCAGGCCGCAAGTCTGTATGAATTTTTCGGACCTCATCACTGGCCAGTTGAACGACTGGGATGAGCGCTTCCAATGATTCAACACTGTTCTCGGTTGTGCGTTGACGAATATTATTAAGCGCATTTTCCACCCCGAACTTGACGGCCGCCAGGGACTGTCCGATACTGTCATGAAGTTCCCGGGAGAGCCTTTTTCTTTCACCTTCCTGGACTTCGAGGAGTTGGGCAGACAGACGCCGGAGCACCGCCTCTGATTTCTGCAGTGCTTCTTCTGAGCGCTTGCGCTCAGTTATGTCAACCATGGTTGTTCGGACACCTATGACGTTTCCGGTGCTGTCGTATTCCAGCACGTCATCAATAGAAACATACATCTTTGAGCCATCTTTCTTGACATATATTCTGTTATCATGCTTGGGGATTTGTTCACCTGCAAGCTTAAGCCGAAACCTTTCTTCTGCTTCCTTTCGTTGTTCCCGAAGTATAAAGTCGAAGATAGGTTTGCCTAGCATCTCTTCTTTTGAATATCTAAGCATATTCATTTCGGTCTGATTTACCTGTGTAATAATCCCTCTCGTATCCAGCGTATGATAGGCAGCGGGCGCACCATCCCACAGCTCTTTGTAACGCCTGCGGCTCTCTCTTAATGCCTCCTCCGCCAGCTTGCGTTCTGTGATCTCCTGCTGAAGTAGTTCATTAGTCCTTGTCAGTTCTGCGGTGCGCTCCCTTACCCTCAGTTCCAGTTCATCTCGAGCTTTGCGAAGCGCTTCCTCCGCCAGCTTGCGCTTTGATTCCTGTCTATCCCTCTGCAATCTCGCATTTAGAATAGGTGCTATGTGACCAGCGATGGTTTCCAAGAACTCCCGGTCCTTGTCGTCATAGTCACTCGCTTTGTTGGCGACTTCTAGAAGCCCAATTATCTCTCCACCATACTTAATGGGCACAACGAGAACCCTCATTATAGGAACGTGTCCCTCTGGCACCCGCAAGCCTTCATTCGCATAAAGGCTCCTTTTCTCTATGAGCGACCGGCCCCAAATGCCACCCCATGTCTCGGGAGGGTATAGTATTGTCTTGTCAGGAACCTGGCACTGTTCCCAGATGTCTCTGGTCATAGAGGGAATAACTAGAGTTCCATGTTCGTCTATGCACCCAAATATCCCATACCTGCTTTCCAAGGCCTCAAGAACCACCTGCAACACTTCCCCGTACATTTCCTCGTCGGGGATGGTGAGAAAAATTTGGGCAATCCGGTTCCTCATCCTCATCTCTCGCTCTGACTGATGCAGCGCCTCTTCTGCCCGTTTGTGCTCGGTAATATTCCGCCATATGCTCTGAACGAAGTTCTTCCCACGAATGGAAATGGCCCTGCTGCTTACCTGGAGATCCCGTATCTGGCCACTCTTTGTCCTGTGTTTCGTCTCAAATGAATCGGACCCCTCCTTGATGATTTTCTTGATGTGCTTAGCAACTTTCTCGGCATCTTCAACGACCTCAAAATCGGGTATTTTCAGCTTTTCGAATTCTTCATGGGTAAAACCAAGGTCTTCATGCGCCCTTCTGTTGAACTCCACCAACTCCCCAGTCTCCCCATCAATAAGCACAATGGAGTCTGCCGCTAGTTCAAAGATGGTTCGGTATCGCTCTTCCGACTCCCGCGGCGCCTGCTCCGTTCGCGTGCGTAGGGCGACTTCTTCCTCTAGCTCCTTGATCCTTTGTTCCAATTCTTCACAGGTCGGTTTTTTGGTCATTAGATCATTCTCCAATTGCTCTGAAAACGCAAAAGGCCTGTACTCTTGAATCTTAGATACAACGTACGAGCCTTTTCCGGTGCCATGAGCGTCTAATCCCTGGCTTTGGTTATGTTCCCAATTGTTCTGTCATCACCATATGAGCTCATACCACAATCCGCATTGAACTTTCAATCTTCCACCCTCGATCACCGATACTACACAATATTATAAGTTATTCAGGACGCCCTAAACTCAAGATCTCTGGCCTTAACTGCAACTTACCCGCTTCCCAAACCCTGTATAGATAACGCACCGCCTCCCATTTGGGTACCAACGAGAGGCTCTAAAGATCTCAATCTGGTATCTGTGGTTCAAAACAAGGGTTGTCAAAATACAGATGTCCTTGGAAGATGAAAACTAGAAAACAGCTTGTGTCGAGTGTAACAAGCTTGCCACCATCATAACTGCTTGACTTTTAAAGACATCGAACTCATATCGTAAATCGTCTGATTATGCAACTGAATATGCAATGGGAGTATGGGGACGTTATTGACTAGGTTGAATAAGTGTGGTACAGGGGTGGTAAATAGGTGATTGAGAGGAGGCGGCATGCCGAGGCAGGCCAGGCTTGATGCACCTGGGACCCTGCATCATGTTATTGTCAGAGGGATAGAAAAGCGCAGGATTGTTGATGATCGCACAGATCGGGACAATTTCGTCTCGCGCTTGGGACAGATTGCCTCTGAGACTGAGACCGTTATCTATGCGTGGGCATTAATGACGAACCACGCCCATATTTTTTTGCGTAGTGGGCCATATGGCCTATCAAAGTGCATGCAGCGCTTTCTTATCGGTTATGCCATTACCTATAACCGTCGTCATCACCGCTACGGTCATCTTTTCCAGAACCGTTACCCCAGTTAAATAATCATCGTGTCAAAATACCATACCGAACTTTGCCATGATTGCCTGTCCTGCGCCATTATCAGATTACGCCATTTAGATTTAACGGGGCAAGCAAATCGATAGTCTGTGATGAGGACTCCTATTTTCGAGAGCTTGTGCGTTACATTCACCTTCACCCCGTTAAATAGGATAACAAGGGCGAACTCCAGTCCTAATCATTGGCATCCTATCGGTAACTTGGAGAGAAAAGTGGGGATCATTTAACAGGGTGAATCCCTTGAGGGCAAAGCTGGTAAAGGATATGTCTCAACTCGATAGCTATCGCTGGTGTGGCCATAGCGTATTGATGGGCAGAATCAAACCAAGGGAGCTGCGGATGGGTAGTCATCGGGGGCGTATATGTCAAGTGAGGTCGCAGATAGCCCATCAATTGGTAGAGGATTATGGGCTTCCATTGGCACAAGCAGCCCGACAGCTCGGGGTTTCTACATCTGCCATCTCCAAAGCGATCACAAGGAGAATGAAAGAGTAAGTCAAGCTAGTCAATAACGTCCCCCATGGTCCCCCATGGTCCCCCATGGTCCACCATAGTCCATCCAAGAGAACGACTACAAATTTATCGAGCCTTAGGCGAGAAACTGGAAAACTAAAGGACGGCACCAAGTCCACATGCCAGTTTTTTTGCAGAGGGGTAGGCCTTTCTATAACCTTACGGAGGGAAACGATAGTTGTTCTCTAATCCCCTCATCAGCTTCGCTATCTTCAGCCAAGTCGTCTTCAGAGACGATAGGCCAGAATCTGAACTTGCTCCCTTCCAAATATCTCTCTTCAATCTCGAATGCGAGCCATCTTCTCTTTAGTCTTTCCGCCACTGCTCCCGTCGTATTGCTTCCGGCGAACGGATCCAACACCAAGTTGCCTTCGTCGGTAGTGAGCTTTATCGCAAATTCCGGGAGGTTCCACGGAAATCTTGCCGGATGCGGTTTTGTCCCGGCTTTCTCACAGGACTTGATATAGGCGTCGTTGGCACTATTGTTTCCGCATTCAAGCAAATTCGAAGGAATGGCACCCCCCTTGTCCCGTTTAAATTTGCCCGTGATCTTGTGGCCGCTGGGCCTCTCTTTTGCCCTATAACCTTTCTTGAGCAGCCTTTCCATATCCTTGCTGTATGGTGCCAGAACATTCAGGTTGGAAGCTTTGGGACGCTCTGTCTTGCTTAACCAGAATATATACTCGACAGAGTCTTTTACCCTTTGACGGGTGACGGTAACCCATTGGGCAGGGACCGGAAGCTTCGCAGGGTTGTGCCAAAATAATTCCTGAGCAAGAAAAAAACCAACCTTATCAACCAAAGCAACTAAAAGTTTGAAGTGATAAAGCGATTTCGTGGGGTGCCCTTTGTTGTAGCTCCCACCGATATTCAGGAAAAAACTGCCTTGCGGCTTCAGAACCCTGTTAAACTCCTTGGCGAATTCTAAGAACCATTCGACATACTTGTCTTTATCTACGTTCCCATATTCCTTTTTGAAATGCAGCGCATAAGGGGGGGAGGTGAAAATCACGTCAACGCTGTCGGTACGAAGTTCCTTCAACAGGTCGAGTGCATCCCCCACGTAAGCCGCACCAAGCTCAGTTTCATAAACGGGGTTTTTGCTTGGGATAATCAATCTTGATTTCTCCTGCAATGTCTTTCAGGACAACAATAACATCCTTTTCCCATGGAGTGGTGGGACTGAACGGCACAGGTTGAAATACTTTCAGCAAGTTGGGATCTCCGGCCTTTTCCAGATATTTGGTGGCAATGAAGAAGAAATCCCATTGCCCGGTCTGGTTAAACATACAAACAGCTAATATGTGGAAATGGCCAACAGAATATGAGCGCGTGTTGGTTCCATCCTTGGAATTTCTGGTCTTCTGGACTTCGACTTTGTACGATGGTTTTTGCTTATAAATCCCATCCTCACCACTGCGCAGGTTCTTACACTCCACAGTGTATTTCTGCCCTTTGTACGTGATCACAAAATCGGGAACCCCATCCTTGTCGCTCCATTTAAAGTCATCGATAGCCTTTCCTGCCTTCAAATTGCCAAGATATTTGGCCAGATATAATTCCGCAAGCTTTCCTTTCACATCCACCTGAGCCCGAAAACCTTTATGTATGGCTCCCATAATGTCATCGGCAGGCGCATTGAACATCTCTTCAAGAGGGTGGAGCCCGACCCTAAACAGTTCCGCTAATGTGATACCCAGTGAATCCGCAATCTTCTGAAACGACGCAATGGTTGCGTTTCTCTCGCCTCGTTCAATTCCCCCTATGTAAGTGGGATGTAGCCCACTTTTCTCGGCCAAGTCCTCTTGTGTCCAGCCTTTCGCTTTCCTAAGTGCTTAGACCTGCTGGCCGATTTGTTCGTGAATGTCAGCCATATTGTTTGACTAACATTCACCGGAATCGGCCACAAGAGACTATAAGTATTAAACGCGACTATAAGTATTGTCGAAAATCTTATTTAAGTTACGTAATAGACACATAAAATTGGATCGTCAACATAAAAACGGCTCGGGTTAACCTATTTTGATTTAATCGCTATGTCACTCAGAGGTACACGTGCGAATGGGCGAGGCTCTCTCTTACATTCCTGCCTTCATTCTGACCCCATTACCCCGTTACCCTTCAGAATCCTTGACAAACACCTGCCCTGCTGGTAGCCTGCTTTTTCCATTGAAATAGCCCTGTGATCCATTAACCCCAATAATGGGGATGCCATGAACTGAATATAAGGACCCCGTTTCTCACAAAAAAGTGGGGTTTTGCGTTTTGGAGCTAAGTGAAGGGTTGGATGGAAAAACTGAGTGTCATGGAGCCAAGTCGAAGAAAAAGAAGGTTCGGGGTTTCGATATGCTTTTGAAATCGCAACATTTCGGATAGTTACGTACAGTGGCAAGGGATTTGTGATCCAGGATTGATATGATCAACTGTTGGTAATTACGGTTGACAGGCGTATCAAAATAGGTACAATACGAGAGGGATGCAAGACCGCCCATTACCAATAAGATTTTATAAAACAGCATCTGGCGGCGAACCTGTCAGAGCCTGGTTAAAAAGTCTACCGAGGGAAGAGAGAAAAATTATTGGAGATGACATGAAAACGGTTCAGTTCGGCTGGCCTCTCGGAATGCCTTTGGTACGAAAAATTGAGCCTGATTTGTGGGAGGTGAGGTCCAGATTGAAAAACAAGATTGCTCGTGTCCTTTTCACAATACATGAAAATCAGATTATACTATTACTACATGGACTTATGAAAAAAGACCAGAAGCTTCCTTTGAAAGATAAAAATTTGGCAAAACAAAGATTCTCTAAATTGAGAGGTGCATTATGACTAATAAACATATAGGAAGCAACTTTGATCATTTTCTTGAGGAAGAAGGATTGCTTGAAGAATGCACTGAATCAGCCATCAAAAG
>JAQYWL010000308.1 GCA_030145035.1 Desulfobacteria bacterium
AAGAAAGTACTTTAATATGGTAGGAATTAGAAATCCGATGAGTTTGGAAAAATTTATATGGTGAGGAATGCAAAAAGCTAACCCCTTGATTTTTCAGCGAATGGTCTTTCTATCTGTTTAATAGGAGAAACAAAGGAGAGATCGATTTCTTAATCAAAAGGAATAATCGCTTAGTCCCTATTGAGGTAAAGTATCAAAAAAAATCGAGACCAGTGACTTTAAGCTGATGAATAAACTCGGCTTCAAGAAAGGGTTGATAGTATCAAAAGAAACCTTTTTCTATAAAGATGGATTTATGGCTATACCGCTTGAAATCTTTCTAATGAACATGGGGTGAGTTTCACAGATATTGACGAAACCGTGGAATACGAACTGTACGTTTTGCGCAGGGCAGGGGATAATGAAAAGCTGGATCGTCTCACGAAAAGGCGCGCAAATCCTGAGGAATGAGGCGTACTTATGGTACGCCCCAGTGACTTGCCCTGTTAAATCGGCTTCGCCGTCTCGCGTAGCGAGAATTTAACAGGGCGAGGATGCAGCGCAACGCAGAAGTTAGACTTTTTACGAAGCCGTCAACTCTACTCTTCCCTTTTAAGCGAGCCACTCCATGATTCGAACACAGGCAGACCGTGCTGGTTGGGTTTTTCCTCCGGAGTGTAGAACATTATATAGGTCATATCCTTCCAGCCGATGAAGCCACTTCCGTCCCTGCATTCGTGGTATCTTTTGCGCCACGTCCCAGTATTCAAATAAACATGTTCGTGGAGTTTGCTACCCTCCCTGCTCAGGGCAAGTGCCTTTTTCAGGGGGTCATGGGTATGCCCCATCACGATGTATTGTATACGGCTGTCAAGTTTAGAGAAGAGTTCGGCCCCTCCCTTGACCAATTCATCTTCGCCAAATAGTTCGCTTAACTTATTTGCAATGTCCAGCAACTTGCCCGTCGAAAACACCTTGAATTTCTCAAGGAAGTAAAGGACACCCTGTATCTTGTCGGCAGTGTCGAAGGGGTTGTACCATCGATCATGACGGTCATACCATTTTTTTACAAATGTCAGCTCTTGAAATTCTTGCACTACTTCGTCAACCGTGTCCTCGATAATTTCCTTCAAGTCCCGGTTGGCCTCAACCTGATAAAGGAGCCATTTCAAGGTCGCCGAGAATGGCCGTACATTCTCAATCTCCTGGAAATTTCTTTTTATATTCTCCTGCTCTTTTTCGCTTAGACCACCTGCGGCTTCCACATTTTTTATGAGTTTATACGGAAGTTTGGCGATGAGTTCCGTTGTTATGGGATCGCCGATAGGCACAAGCTTGTAGTCCTTGTCAGTGCGGTCCGGGCCTCCCTCGTAGTTGAATTCATCGAAGCAATGACCGTGCAGCGCGTATACCCCGTACGCGGTGTTTGAAAAGTGGTGCCGGAAACTCTCCTGGTTGCCTTTGTCCAAACCGAGAAGTTCCATAACCTTATTTCTCAGGTCATCTATCAACCAGCAGAGCCGGTCATGGTTCCCCGGTACATAGACTGTCTCTGCTTCAATATTCCCAAAACGTTTACTAATAGCAGCCGGTTCGAAGAGTTTGAATGTATCGATGTTTATTTCTTCTATCTTACTTAAGATTGCCCCGGCTCTTTGCCGCATCTTATCCGTATTGTTTCCCCATGGCCGGTCTTCTTCATTCAGGTCCTCATTAAACCACTCTTCAGTTCTAAGGAGGTCAAATATATCACCAAGAAAGACGATTTTTAACTCCTTGGCTTTAGCCTTATCTGCATGGACTTTCACGCTGGTGAGAAATTTTTCAAAAGCCGGGGTCGGTATATTGTGTTTTCCGGCAGTTTCATCCACAAAATGCAAATCACTGATAAAAACTAGCATAACATCCTCCTTTCATCGTATCCGTTGACAGATATTTCTTTTCGTCATTGTGAGAAGCGAAGCGACGAAACAATTCGTGAGCCATGAATGATAAGATTGCTTCGCTTTGCTCGCAATGACACCGGCATACTAAGCCCCGTGAACGGACACCCAGCTTTGCCACAGAGGTTGTCTTGCCAGAATCCGTCTGAATTGATCCTTTTTTTAAGCGGCGTAGCCGCGTTATATAAAATAGCGAAGCGATTTTATAACTTGAACCTCTTTTCCACCCAGTCAGGTGGCAACCATTTGCCCTTCTGTACGGTAGGTGGCTTCCAGCCCCAAACATGCCCTTTATAATCCTTGCGAAGAAAGCGAATAACTAGCCGCTGGACCAGATTGACGGCAGGCAAAAATCCATGAAAACCTGCCGCCTTTGCCAGCATACGGTCTCTTATCTCCCATCTTGAAAAATCATCGGGGCATACGCAGATTATTTTCCCTGTTGCCAGAAACTCGGGAAGGGCACCTTTGAAGGGCACTGTTCCGTCCCCTGTTGCCGTACTTTTTGGGTTATCAGACCACTCTTCCCGATCGTTTAACACCCTGAACGCCAAGGACCCATCATCAAGTCTCCTGTTTTCAATCTGCACTTGTGTGGGTGCCCCCACCCCCACGATGGCCAGCCACCCATCCGCCTTTTCGGGAAGGCTCCCACTTAAGTCAACCGTCTTTACCCTCTCCCGGTGTTTCTTGGCTGTAGAGAGATATTTTCTTAAAAGGACCCGAGGTTTTATTCTTGCCTTGTGTCGTTTAATATACCGGCTCAGAGATTTGAGGAGGGAATCCTGCCAGGTTTTTGGATCAAACAGATCTGTAGGTGCATCGCCCACCCGCTTTACAGCCCCGTCAAAGGAAGGTAAAAGCTGGTAGAGAGCAGGTATGGTGCGAGCTGCCACCCGCTCGCGGTCCCGAGGGTTTTCACCGGTTAAGTGGCCTTTGCCGATGATAAGCTTCAGGACAGCATCCACAGCTCCCTGAAAGGGTGTGCCAATGGAAACCACCCTTCTCACCTTTCCCTTATGCCCATACCGCTTCAAATAATCAGCAATAATCAGCCCACCCATGGAATGGCCGACTAAATCTACGCGAAAATCTTCGTCCCGGTAATGAGGGAGCAGTTTGGTTCGGGCTATGACCTCATCCACGAATTTGTCAAGCAGATCGGCCGTCAAGGTGCAATCCTGACGCCAGTCATATTCAAATGGAAAAACCGGCGTCACCTCGTCAGGTCTTTGTAGTTCTTCGCGAAGCGCCTCCACCAGATCTTCGTAGACCAGCTCAAAAATGGAGACGGCCCGGACTCTGGCAGGCTCTTTGGTCTCATAAAGGAGGTTGTCCGGGTGAAGGGCCCATCGATCGTATTTCTTGATCAACACTGCGGACCACACTGATTCGGGAGGAATGGGATAAAAATCATCCAGGTTGGTAGCAGTAAGTCCCGGAACAACAATAACCGGTGGCTGAACCATTTTTTTCCTCCTTCTAGTTTAGATCTTTTTCATGAACTGATCCTTGTTCTGTCAGCGCCTTGAAAACAACTACATCTCAGCGTGCTCTGCGGTTCTGTAATGAAAACGACCCAAGTCCCGCGCTTTTATCATGGGAAACAGGTCATTACAACTCGAAATTCCCCATGTTTCATTTTGGATTTGGCGCAAGCTTCACTTCGTGTCGCATTCCGGCTCTTATACATTACGACATAAATAATTGCGCATAGACGCCCTTTCGATGAGACAGGATTTACAGGCCTGCCCTGCCCGCCCTGGCGCGACAGAAGCCGGAGAATGCCCCGCAGAGAAAAACCCGGTCTGGGCCAGGGAAGATGGAGAATGCCACAGAGTGAAAAACCCGGTCTGGGCCAGGGTCTGGGCCAGGGATAATCAAGATATTTTTTGCCTTTCCAGAAGAAAGGCAGAAACAAAAGAATCCATCAAATCCCGTTAATCCTGCCTGGTAAAGAAACATATTTTTTCCCGCCGCAAGACGGATTGTTTACCCCGTGCAATGCGGAGCCTATTTCACCGGGGCCTTTTCTCAGTTTCATCCCCGCCCGCCTCGCCTGAGCGCAACGCGACCCGCCCGCCTCGCGTTGCGAAGCATTGCGGGCAGGTGGCGGGCAGGCGGAAACTGAGAAAGCAAAGAAAAATCCAGTAAATCCCGCCCGCCCCGTTAAATGAACCACCATATTTAACTGGGGTAGGTCTTTTAGATCGTACTGGGGTTCAATGTTTACCCCATGAAACGTACTTTCTCTTATTTCATCGGGGCTTTTTCTTTTTATTTAACTGGGGTCATCCGTGTGTTGCCGCCGGCAATCCGTGTCAAATATCAATCTATGCTTTTAGCTTTTATCAAGTCAACGTGGTCAATGGCGTCCCCAATGTTCATGGCCATAATCAGATTAAAGATTTTAATGATGTGGAAATTCTTGCAATCGATTACTGCCGTTTCTATCAATTCAGGCCCACTTTTGTCAAATGTGTAGGTCTGACACCCATGTTTCTCACCCATGTTTTTTTCCTCCTTCCCAATTTTTCCCCACGGACGTTCGCCTGGGGTATACAGAGAGGTAAAAATCCTTGACAATGATCGACGAATACTTGATTATGCGCAATAAGGTCATAAGGTAAGAACGGCCCCTATTCAACGCATAGACCGTTGTACTCGAAGACGTTTTTGATAATAGAGGGAGGAATAATGAATCTAAAGAGAGATACCGTCTTAAAGGAACGATTAATAGATAAGATGGAAAAACTCCCTGAACCTGATATTCAGGAAGTTTTGGATTTTGTGGAGTTTCTGGAAAGGAAGCGTTCTAAGGGGAGGGTGGTGCCACAGAAACCTGAAGTTGATCCTACCAAAGACCCTATACTGGAACTTCTGGGTATTGCAGATATTGATCCCTTTGCAAATAAAATTGATCAAGAATTGTACGGGCAATGAGAGAAATACTATTTAGTGCCTGAACGAAAACCCCGAATTCTCCTCAGTACCAAGCCCGAAGGTGGGGCGTGATATATTTTGAAGTAAAAAAGTGAGGAGGAAATGTAAAAATGCCTAATCCGTTTACTCACTAGGCCAATTTCTACTAG